>JBCEBX010000037.1:0-6870 GCA_039206455.1 Asticcacaulis sp. | reverse complement strand
GAATGGGGCGGTTCCTTCGACATGGGGCAGCTCCTGCCCGCCTTTGTTATGCCTAATGATCCCGGCGTTACAAAGGTGTTGCGGGCGGCCGCAGATCATCTGGCCAGCAATGGTCATTCTTCGGCTTTGGATGGGTATCAGTCTGCCTCGCCTGAGCGTGCCTTTATGCTCACCGCCGCTGTTTACACCGCCGTCTGCGACCTTAGGCTTCATTACGCCGAACCTCCGGCCAGTTTTGAAAAATCGGGCCAGAAAATACGTCGCCCCTCTGTTCAGATTTCCGACGGATTGTCCACCTGTCTGGATACAACCGTATTTCTGGCAGGCGCGCTTGAGGCGACCGGCCTGCATCCTGTCATTCTGCTTTTCTCAGGGCACGCCGCTGTTGGCGTCTGGCTGACTAAACAGACCTTGCGCAACACGATCGAATTCGATGACATGGATATCCGCAAGGCTATTGCCTCAAAGGAGCTTATGGTTTTTGAAACCACTGGTGTCACCCACCGTCCGCCCATGAGTCTGGCAAACGCCACTGAGGTACTGGCCCGTCGTTTATCCGTTGCCGAGACCTCAGGCTTTGTAGCCGCTCTCGATATCCGCCGAGCCCGCAGCAACGGTATTATGCCGCTGGCTTCGCACGAAGCAGGCCCCGCTACCGAACAGACTGACGAAGACACACACGCCCCCTCTGTCTTGCCACAGGCCCCCTCAGCCGAGGACCTGCCGACGGAATGGACGGAAATCAAGCCAACCAACGCTCATGGTCGGATTGATCGTTGGCAAAAAAAGCTGCTGGATCTTACGCTGCGTAACCGCCTGCTCAATTTTCCTGATTCCAAAAAGACCATTCCGTTTATGTGCACGGACGTCTCGTTTCTGGAAGATCGTCTGGCCGCCGGTCACCCCATACATCTTATCTCACTGCCTCAGCAAAACCCCGTGGGTGACCGCGACGAAGCGCTTTACCGTGAAGTGCGCGGGCGCGATATCCATCGTGAATTTGCCACTCAGGCGCTTGAGCGTGACGAACTGCCCTCGCCGCTTGAGGAAAAGGCGCTCGAGGCGCGCCTGATTGATCTGTACCGGCAGGTGCGTAGCGATCTTGCCGAGAGCGGAACCAATACCCTTTTCCTTGCTGTCGGCTTTCTGCGCTGGAAAAAGTCCATTGCGGACACGCGCACTTATCGCGCCCCCTTACTGCTGATCCCCGTCAAGCTTGAACGCAAGAGCGCCTCATCGCGCTTTACGCTTGTTTACCACGAAGATGAGCCCCGGTTTAACGCCACCCTGCTCCAGTTCCTCGAACGCGACTTCGATCTCAAACTACCTCAATTTTCCGGTGATCTGCCCGAAGACGATTCAGGTGTTGATGTGCCGCGCGTCCTGGGCCTGATGCGTCAGGCGGTCCGTGACGTTCCCGGTATGGAAGTGGTCGACGAAACCGCGCTCTCCACCTTCTCTTTCGCCAAATACCTGATGTGGAAAGATCTGACCGACCGCACCGATGCCTTACGCGGCAATCGCGTTGTCCGACATCTGATTGATACGCCGGATAAGCCCTTCGATGTCGGCGGTACATTCCGTGACGAGCGTGAACTGGATCAATGTACCCCCGCAGACATTGTTTCACTTCTGCCGGCGGATTCTTCACAGATTGCCGCCAGCATGGCCGCCGCCGAAGGTCGCGACTTCGTTATTGTAGGCCCACCCGGCACAGGCAAAAGCCAGACCATTGCCAATATGATCGCCAACTGTCTGGCCAATGGTAAAACCGTGCTTTTCGTCGCTGAAAAAACGGCGGCACTTGACGTGGTTTATCGCCGGTTACGTGAACATGGACTGGGTGATCACTGTCTGGAACTGCACTCAAACAAGGCCGATCGTCGACGCTTTCTCACCCAGTTGCGAACCTCCTGGGAAAGCCATCGTCAGGGGATAGGCGACTGGATATCGATCAACGAAAAACTGAAACTGCGCCGCGACCAGTTGAATGCCTATGTCAGCGCTCTGCACCAACCAGCGCGCAACGGCCTGACGCCCTATGCCGCCATGGGCACCGCGCTCAAGGGAAATACACGTCATGCCCCCGCCCTGTCATGGGACGACAAGGATACACACGACAAAGCCGAACGCGAAGAACTCGCCGCACTGGCGGGCGAACTTGGCCGCGTCTGGGACGCTATGGATAAACGCCCAGTGCTCCAGAACCTGAATGTCGAACAATGGTCATCTGTCTGGCAAGACGCGCTCGTCTCACAGACACAGACCCTGCGCGATACCGCCAAGGCCCTGCGACAGCAGACGGGACGTCTTACCTCTGCGCTCGGACTACCGACGCAGGACGACGCGAGCCTGACTCAGCTTGAACGTCTGAATGTTCTAGCCGAACTGTTGCGCGATCATGCCGGTACAGACCTTCGGGTTATGTTTGACGCAGACTTCACCCAGTTGCGACCGGCCCTCTCCCAACTGGATACGGACCTGAACGAATATCGCGCCACTGAGGCTGAACTTTCCGTATCCTATCCACGTGATGGTATCGTCCATATTCCGGTACAGGCACTCGATGCAGACTGGCGTCAGGCCGTGGCGGCTTTCTGGCCACTTAGCCTGCTCAAGAAGGGCGCTGTTCGCAAGCAACTGCGGATGCACACTAACGGCGCAGCCCCCAATCCCGGCACGGATCTGACCAAACTGGGACGTATGCAGATCAGGCTGAAAAATATCACCGATAGCCCGCTGGCCAGTCGTCATCTGGCGTTTGACGGGCTGGACACAGTGACAAGCACTATCGATCGTCACCTGACGATTGCCGAACAACTGCGCGATGCGGTGCGCCGTCTGAACCATCCCGTTGAAGACGGACGCAGCGTCATTGCCCATTTACAGCCTGTCCTCAGCCATACCGATCGTGACGCCCCGCTGTTTGAACGGGCCGAAGCCTTCGCCAGCGCCTATGCGGCATTCGCCGAGGCCCTGCGGCAATTTAATCGGCAGGCCGGGCGTGACCTGATGTTTGACGAAGACCCGGCCCTCGTGAAAACGATCAATACGGCGGATGCGTTACTCGCCGCACGGCATTTACTGCGTGACTGGACGACATGGTGCACCTTACGCAACCGTGCCGTGACGCGCGGCGTGCGGGCCCTGACAGCCGACCTTGAAGCCGGAACCCTAGCCCCTGCCGATACCGAAGCGGCCTTCAATCTGGCCTATGCCCGCTGGTGGCTGCCGCTGGCGCTGGATGCCGATCCGGTATTGCGTGAATTCCGGCGCTTCCAGCATGAACATGCCATTGATGATTTTCGTCACATCGACGATCTGGTGCGCAAGGCCGCGACAGCGCGCGTAGCCGCCGCACTGGCGCACGATCTGCCTGATGTGCAAACTGTGCCGCGCAAATCAGAGCTTGGCCTGTTGCGCCATCAGATGGAACTGCAAAGACCCAGTCGCTCTATCCGTGAGATGATTGCCGCCCTGCCTACCGCCTTCCCTCAGCTTGCCCCCTGTATGCTGATGTCACCCCTGTCGATTGCCCAGTACCTGCCGCCGGATAAGGCCCTGTTCGATGTGGTCATCTTTGACGAAGCCTCGCAGATCACGACATGGGACGCCGTTGGGGCCATCGCCCGTGGCAAACAGACCATCATTGTTGGCGATCCCAAGCAACTGCCGCCAACCAACTTCTTCGGCCGCAACGAAGATGATACTGACGGTGAGACTCCTGACCACGAGATCGATATGGAGAGCATACTGGATGAAGCCAAGGCCTCGGGCATTCCGCAGCGGGACCTGCGCTGGCATTATCGCAGCCGCAATGAATCGCTGATCGCCTTCTCCAACCATCACTACTATCAAAATCGCCTGATTACCTTCCCGTCACCCGCCGTCGAAGATCGGGCCGTACAGTTACGCTCAGTCAAAAACGGTGTTTACGACAAGGGTAAAAGCCGCACCAATCCTGTTGAAGCCCGCGCCGTTGCCGACGAAGCGGTGCGTCGCATGACAGCCTGGCTTGATCTGCCCGAAGCCACGCGGCCGACATTAGGCGTCATCACCTTCAACAGCCAGCAACAGGGCCTTATTATGGACTTGCTGGACGAAGCACGGCGAGCAAAACCCGCTCTGGAATGGTTCTTTGCCGAAGACCGGACGGAGCCAACCATCGTTAAAAACCTTGAGAACGTTCAGGGTGATGAGCGGGATGTGATCCTGTTCTCGATCACCTTCTGGAAGGACGCCGCAGGCAAGACCTACATGGATTTCGGCGCCCTGAACCGTGAAGGCGGTGAACGCCGTCTGAACGTCGCCGTGACGCGGGCGCGGCAGGAGCTGATTGTCTTTTCGGGCTTCTCCGCTGACCAGATCGATATTTCACGCACCAAGGCCGTTGGCGTCCATCACCTGAAAACCTTCCTCGACTTTGCCGAGCGGGGCGCTGTTGCCCTGCCCGCGCAGGATCAGGGCTCTGTCGGCGGGGTTGACTCCCCCTTTGAGGCGGCGGTCATTGACGCGCTTGAGGCAAGGGGCTGGCAGACCATACCGCAGGTCGGTGTGTCGGGCTTCCGTATTGACATCGGCATTCGCCACCCTGACAAGCCCGGCGCTTATCTGGCCGGCATTGAGTGTGACGGGGCCACCTATCATCGTGCCGCCACGGCCCGTGATCGTGACAAGGTGCGAGAACAGGTTCTGCGGGGTCTCGGATGGAACATTCTGCGTGTCTGGTCAACGGACTGGTGGTTCGATACGCGCGGCGCGACAGACCGCCTGCACGATGGTCTGTCGAAATTACTCGAAGACAGCCGCGCCACAGCGGACTCTGACGCGCCTGCGGAAACGGTACGCTGGGACATGGGCCATGATGTCGAAGGCTGTGAAATCGATGTTTCCGAAGCAGATACCCCAGCCGTGGAGGTCCCGACCGGTGCCGAAGACACAGCAGAAATTGGGGAAACCGTTAAAGCCATTGATAACAATCCCGCTGCGGCGGAGTATGCCGTCCCGCCTTTAGCCACAGGCATATCTACAGACAGCGCGCCCCCTACTTATCGCATAAGCGACCTGTCCGATCTTGGCCCCGATCCGGATCGTTTCCATGACTTTGATTATCGTCACACCCTGAAGGCGATGATAGACCGCGTCGTGACAACAGAAGCGCCCGTGCGTACAGATATATTAACTCAGCGTATTGCGCGCGCTCATGGCTGGTTACGGACAGGGCCAAAGATCAGGGAACGCATTGAGGTCTATCTCAGGGACGTCGACCGCACAGCTGAATCGAGTGGCGAATTCATATGGCAAAAGGGCACTTTGAGTCACCCTATCCCGTATCGTGCACCTCATCATGCCGATTTTCGTCGCTCACCGTCCGATATTGTCATATCCGAGCTTGCCGCTCTGATTCTTGATAATCCGGACATTTTCCTGACACGTGATCCGGCCATGGAACTGGCGCGGCTAATGGGCATCGAACGGTTGACCGCATCGTCACGCGCGCGTCTGGATGAGGCCCTTACTCATGCCCGCACCCTCGGAGCCACCTGATGCCTGTTCGTTTTCTGCATACATCTGACCTGCATCTTGGAAAACGGTTCGGTAATCTGCCTGAGGATTTGCGTGGCCGGTTGAAAGATGCCCGGCACACGGCCATTGACCGCCTTGCCAGTCAGGCGCGCGCCCACAATACGGATATCATCCTGATTGCCGGTGACGTATTCGATACCGAAACCCCCGCACCGGCAATACTCAGGCAGGCTATTGCAAGCATGGGCAGCTACAGCGATCTGCGCTGGGTGCTTTTGCCGGGCAATCACGATTCTCTTCAGGCGGAAGAACTGTGGCAGACCGTTGCCGACAACAAGCCCGACAACCTCCTTCTGGCCATGTCACCCGCTCCCCTGCCCCTTAGCGATCAGGCCGTGCTTTTGCCTGCCGCCTGTACAACCCGACGGCCGGGACGCGATCTGACGGCGTGGATGAGTGACGCCGACACAGGCTCGGCCATTCGCATCGGTTTAGCGCATGGGGCCATCCAGACCTTTTCCGAAGACGCACTTGCGACAGACATCATCGCCCCCGACCGCGCACGTTTATCCGGTCTGGATTATCTGGCGCTTGGTGACTGGCACGGGCAGATGCGTATTAACGACCGCACCTGGTACAGCGGCACGCCGGAACCTGACCGTTTCAAACACAATCGTCCGGGCATGGCGCTGATTGTTTCAATCAATGAACCGGGTGCCATACCCGACGTCACCCCTGTTCAAACCGGCCTGTTTGAATGGAGCACCCTGACCCTGGACATTCTTTCGGGTGAAGACCCCGCTGAGGCGCTTATGGCGCGCCTGCCCTTAAGCAGCCTGCGGCGTCACATTCTCCTGACCATCGCGGTTTCAGGCCGTGCAAACATGGCCGGACGCGCCAGCCTGACCTCAACGGTTGCCAGTGTGGCACCTGAGTTCGCCCTCGCCAATCTTTTGACGGACGATCTGTTTACCGACTGCGCCATTGCCGACCTTGACCAGATTGATACTGCTGGTGCACTGCGACACACGGCGGACACGCTTATGGCACACAGCACTGATCCGGCACTGGCCGAAGATGAACGCCGGATCGCCAGCGATGCCCTTATGCGTCTGTTCAGCTATTGCGAGGATATACGCGTATGAAGATCACCGCCCTCCGATTACATAATGTACGAAAGTTCGGCGGACGTGGCATCGCCATTGAAAACATCAGTGATGGCGTCAATGTCTTGTGTGAAGCCAACGAATACGGGAAATCCACCTGCTTCGATTCTTTGCACGCCCTGTTTTTCCAGTCCTATTCCGGCACGCCCGCTCTCGTTCAGGCCCTTCGCCCCTATAG
>JBCEBX010000036.1:0-6887 GCA_039206455.1 Asticcacaulis sp. | reverse complement strand
GTGTTCCAGAGCGTCAATGCGACGATCAAAGGAACGGTCACGATGGTCAAAACGGTCATGGTGACGTTCGTAGCGATGATCATTATGGGCGGCGGCCGAAGCGGGAACCGACAACCCGCCGAGAGAGACGGCGGCAACGGCGGCAATGGCGAAGGTTTTCAGATGCGTCTTCATGGTGTGGCTCCTTAATTTTCGCTGATCTTCAGCGTTGAAGCCATATAAACATGCCGATCCCGAACCGAACCTGAACCGTGCGGTTCATAATGGGTTCATCTTTTTTACTTGCTCTCAGAAGGGTTTGGTCGCAAAAGCGGCGCACAGATTATCCCTTATCCAGAGGTCAGCTCATGTCTCTTAAGCCAGCGATCAAACCCGAACGTCCGTGGTTTTCTTCGGGGCCGACCGCCAAGCGTCCGGGCTGGAGCGTGCAGGCGCTGGAGAGTGCGCCGGTGGGGCGATCGAACCGTTCAAAAGCGACAGTTGGACGCTTGCGTCAGGCGCTTGAGCTGACGCGCGAAATTTTGGGCATTCCGGCAGAGTATCAGGTGTTTTTTACGCCGGGTTCGGACACGGGGGCCTTTGAGGCGGCGATGTGGAACCTTTTGGGGCCAAGCAAGGTGCAGCTTCTGGCGTTTGAAAGCTTCGGGCAGTTGTGGGCCAATGATGCCACCGAGCATCTGAAGCTCGATGCCGAGGTTTTGAGCGCGCCCTATGGCCAGTTGCCGGATCTGTCGCGTATCGATCCTCAGGCCGATCTGGTGTTTCCGTGGAACGGCACAACCTCGGGCGTCCGCGTACCGAACAGTGATTTTATCAACGGCCATCAGGGGCTGGTGCTGTGTGATGCGACATCGGCGGCGTTCAGCATGAACCTGCCGTGGGAAAAGCTCGATGTCATCACCTTCTCGTTCCAGAAGGCGCTGGGTGGCGAGGCCGGTATCGGGGCGCTGATCCTGTCGCCGAAAGCCGTTGAACGCCTGAATAGCTATAATTCGGGTCGTCCGATCCCCAAGGTGCTGCGCCTGAAGAAAAAGGGTGAGGCCGACATGGCGATACTGGGGGGCGATGCGATCAACACCTTCTCGTTCCTTATCATCGAGGACTATCTGGATGCCCTGCGCTGGGGGGCGCGTGAGGGTGGGCTTGAGGCGCTGGTGGCGCGGTCCGAGGCCAATGCCGAGGCCCTGTTCCAGTGGGTAGAAAAGACGCCGTGGATCGATTTTGTTGCCGAGGTGCCTGAGACGCGTTCGACGACATCGGTATGCCTGAAATTTGTCGCGCCGGAAATTCAGGCGCAACCGTCCGAAGTTCAGGCCAAGCTGGCGGCGAAGGTTGGCAGTCTTTTGGATATCGAGGGCGTGGCCTATGACGTCACCGGTTATCGTGCCGCACCGCCGGGCCTGCGTATCTGGTGCGGATCAACGGTGGAAACGGATGATATAGAGGCGCTGTTGCCCTGGCTTGAGTGGGGCTATGCCGAGGCCGTCGCGGCTTTGAAAGCGGATGGTACGATAACAGGCTGAGCGGCGTATTTCCGCCAGAGCATTGCCCCCTCCGTCGCGGACTTCGCCGCGACCATCGCTGGCGAAAGCTGTACTTTCGCTGGCGCTATACCCCCGCTTCGCAGGGGAGGATGAAGGGAAATCGGTATAATGCACTTTTATGACTTTCCAAGTGCGGCTGAGTAGGTTACAGGCTGCAACCGCCTGAAATTTTTGACGCGCCGCAGCTTGTCCCCAAACCGGACAGCTCAGGTGCTTTTGCGCGCGTAAAGCGGCTTTTACGGAGTAATAACCTTGGCCAATGTGACCGTAGTGGGCGCCCAGTGGGGCGACGAAGGTAAGGGGAAGCTGGTTGACTGGCTGTCCAATCGCGCAGACGTCGTCGTGCGCTTTCAGGGCGGTCACAATGCCGGTCACACCCTTGTGGTTGATGGCAAGGTTTATAAGCTGTCTCTGCTGCCTTCGGGCGTCGTTCAGGGCAAGCTGTCGGTCATCGGTAACGGTGTGGTTGTCGATCCGTGGGCGCTGTTTGACGAAATTGGCCGCGTCGAGGCGCAGGGCCTTAAGATTACGTCTGATCTGCTGGTGCTTGCTGATAATGCCTGCCTGATCCTGCCGATCCATCGTGAACTGGATGCGGCGCGTGAAGCCGCCGCGGGCGCCGCCAAGATCGGTACGACCGGTCGCGGCATTGGCCCGGCCTATGAGGACAAGGTGGGCCGCCGCGCTATCCGCGTAGGTGATCTGGAAGATTTCGACGCACTGGATGCCAAGCTTGATCGCCTGCTGGCGCATCACAATGCGCTGCGTCGCGGGCTGGATCTGGCCGAAGTAAACAAGGCGGAACTGCTTGGTGCGCTCAAGGAAATTGCCCCGCGCCTCCTGAGCTTTGCCAAGCCTGTGTGGTATGTGCTCGACAAGGCCAAGCATGAAGGCAAGCGCATTCTGTTTGAAGGGGCGCAGGGCGCGCTTCTGGACATTGACCACGGCACCTATCCGTTTGTGACCTCGTCCAACACCGTCGCCGGTCAGGCCGCTGCCGGTTCCGGCATGGGGCCGCGTTCGGCAGGCTATGTGCTGGGTATCCTTAAGGCCTATACGACCCGCGTAGGCTCCGGCCCGTTCCCGACCGAACTGTTTGACGAGGTCGGTGAGCGCATTGGTCGCGTTGGTCATGAGTTCGGCACCGTTACCGGCCGTGCCCGTCGCTGTGGCTGGCTGGATGCGGTTCTGGCCCGTCAGTCGATTGCCATTAACGGCATTGACGGCATTGCCCTGACCAAGCTGGATGTGCTGGACGGTATTGAAACCCTGAAAATCTGCGTTGGCTATAAGCTCAATGGCGAGGTGATTGACTATCTGCCGTCGGGTATCAAGGCGCAGGAAGTCATCGAGCCGGTTTATGAAGAGCTTGAGGGCTGGTCGGAATCGACGCAGGGCGCGCGTTCGTGGAAAGACCTGCCTGGCAATGCGGTGAAATATGTCCGCCGTATCGAAGAACTGATCGGGGCACCGGTGGCTTTGCTGTCGACCTCGCCGGAGCGTGAAGACACGATCCTTATGCGTGATCCGTTTCAGGACTAAGGCTTAGTCATGGGGGAAACAGGTTTCCCCCATGTGCCCCCTTGTCAATATTGAGAAAAAATCCCTCGGGTCGGCCCGACGGGATTTTTTCGCTTTTTATGCCTGATTTTTAGAGAAAGGTGGTGGTGTCATTATTATCCCCTTTAACGTAAAGCCGTCATTTACCGATTTGCGTTAGTCTCGGGTGAAACCACTGGAGATTTGACGGCGTGTTTGTCGAACCGGCAAAAATTAACAAGCTCAGGCCGCATCTGAAGCACGTTTTGCTGCTTGAGCCCAATGTCGGTTACGCGCGTATGCTGATGGACATGCTGCGGGCGATGGGCGCACAGGAAGTGCTTCATTTTAAAAACGAAAATGAAGCACTGGATAAGGCGCACATGGATGCTTTCACGCTGGTGTTCTGCGCCCATCAGCCGCCACTGGCCCATGCCGCCAACTTTACGCGTAACCTGCGCCGCTCCGAAGCGCCTTCGCGTAAGGCGCCGGTCATCATGATGCTGACGGAAGACTATATCGGGCCGTTTTTGCGCGAAGCCCGCGATGCTGGTGCCGATGAGTTCATGAAAAAGCCTGTGACCTGGGCGGATTTCCTGAAGCGGGTTGAGCATGTGGCCTTCAAAAGCCGTCCGTGGATCGAGGCCGTGGGCTATGTCGGCCCTGACCGTCGCCGGTTCAATTCGGGCGAATATGCCGGTGAACGCAAGCGCTCATCGGATAAGGTCAATGACGAACTGCAACCGATCGAACAGGCCGTGCGTATCTTAAGGGCGGCGCACAACCAGTATGAGAGCAACCCCTTACAGGCGCGCAAAGCCATGATGGCCCAGCTGGAGGTGCTTGTGCCCGCCTGTAAGCGGATTAAGTCCGAGACCTATCTGACGGATATAAAGGCCGTATTGCATTGCCTCAGGAGCGATCCGCCGGACATGGACGGGCTGGCCCCGCCTATCTACAGCCTGTCGCAGTTTTTCAAGATCGAAGACCGGCAACCGACGAAGGTTGCCTGAGGCTTGGTTTCTTCCCGAGTCGCGTGTTAGTCAGGAAAATACACGGCGTCTGATCGCCTTGAGGACCTGAAAAAGACGGGGGAAGATTATGCTGACGCGGCGACAGGTGGCGGCCTTGCTGGGCGGGGCGGGGGCTTTTCCCTTTGTGGCTCAGGCGGAACCGCGAATCCTACGGGTGCCGCTGACGCTTTACCGTCGCGGATTGCCGATGGTTCAGGCACATCTCAATGGGCGGGGGCCATATAATTTTCTTCTGGATACCGGCGCGTCGACGTCGCTTGTGAAACATAAGATCGCCGTTGAAGCCGGTCTGAGGCCGGTGGGGCAGGGGGTAATTCGCGGGGCATCGGGCACGGAAACCACTGAGCTTTATCATGTGTCGCACCTTCAGGTAGGAGACGGGCTTAACCTCAGGGAGTGGCAGGTTGTCGGTTCCAGAGGCTTCAACGTACCTGAGGTTGACGGTCTGTTGTCCATTGAGGCTCTGACCAGTGTGCCCTGCCAGATTGACTTCCAGGCGAAGGAGTTGCGCTATTATCCGGTCGCGGGGTCTATGGATCTGACGGGGTTTGGTAATCTTGAGGCGCAGTTTCATGGCGGGCAGGCCAGAAGCATCAAACGCGCCTATATCCGGCTGAATCTGGCGGGGCGGAAAATAAACTGCCTTCTGGATACGGGGGCAGAGGCCCCGCTCAGTCTTTTTGCCGACTATGTGAAGGCACAGAAGCTATGGGACAAATACCCGCTTATTGGTGAGGGCAGGTCTCAGGGGGTAAATGGCAAGACGGTTGACAATCGTATCGTCGAGATGCGTGACATTCAGGTGGGGGGTATATGGGTGCCACGCATGGCGGTCATGCTGGCCAATCCGGATGACCGGAACGCTATGAAGGGCGGGGCCCATGCGCAAGGTGTTGTCGGGGCCGCGTTTCTCAGTGCCTTTATTCTGGCGTTTGATGGTGAGCGTTCGGTGCATGTCAAATCGACCGGCAGTCTGCTGGGGCTGGCTCCGCCCGAAAAGACACAGTCGAACCTGCCGGAGGCTGTGGCAGGGCGTGAAACTATACCGTTCAGGCTTGGGGAGGACCGGCGGTTTTTATTTCCGGTGACGGTGGGGGGGAAGACCTATTCAGGTGCGTTTGCGCTGGCGGATGCACAAAGTACCATCGGTAGCAATATGGCGCGGGTCTGTGGGCTGAAGGCCTTACCTGAGGGCGGATATGATGCGTCAGCGCTGGTGTTCGGTGAGGTATCTGTCGCCGGTTTCAGGCTTTTTGAGGCCGAAAACCCGAAGCAGGGCATACATCTGGGGCAGGATTTCCTGAGGCTTTTGCCGTCCGAACTTAATCTCGATGATAAATATATGACGCGCTACACTGAGGGGGCGCCGGACAGGACCGGATATAGCCGCCTTCCGGTTGAGCGTGACGCGAAAGGACGAATGATCCTGCCGGCACAACTGGCGGGGCGGGATATGCGCTTCGTGCTGGATACGCTGGTGGGATACGGTGTCATGCTGACTCCGGCCTCGGTGCGCAAACACGAACTGTGGGATGCCTATCCTAAGGCCGAAAACCGTCTGTCGGGCGCGAAAACAAAAATTCGCTATACGGGCATCAGTGGTCTTGAGTTTGGGGATTTTCGCATTGATCCGGCACCGGTCACGCTGTTTGATCCGGCGGCAGCGGATGATCCGAAATATGAAGGTCTGGATGGGGCGATCAGCATCGGCGTGCTGTGGCGGTTCAATATGATCTTTGATCAGGACGGGAGCGTGTGGTTTAAACCGAACAAGCGGTTTGGATATAATCCCGGCAGTATTCCTGCGGCACCGGCATAAAAAAGCCCCGCGAAGGGCGGGGCTTTTTTTTTGATGTTAGGCCGCAGCCGCTTCGGTCATGGCCTTTTGCAGCTTTTCAAAGGCCCTGACTTCGATCTGGCGCACCCGTTCGCGGGAGACACCAAAGCGTTCGGCAAGGTCTTCGAGGGTCGTCGGGCTGTCCTTCAGACGGCGTTCGGTCAGGATGACCTTTTCGCGGTCGTTCAGTTCGCCCATGGCTTCTTCAAGCAGGCTCATGCGCAGCTTGTATTCTTCGGATTCGGCCAGCACCGTTTCCTGAGACTCGGTCTTATCGTCGACCAGCCAGTCCTGCCATTCCGAATCGCCCTCAGCGGCACGCAGAGGCGCGTTGAGGGATGAATCGGGCGATGACATGCGCCGGTTCATGGAAATGACCTCATCTTCGGTCACTCCAAGCTTGGTGGCGATCTGGGCTACGTTCTCCGCCCGCAGGTCACCGTCTTCGAGGGCGCTGATTTCCGACTTCACCTTACGCAGGTTGAAGAACAGTTTTTTCTGCGCGGCGGTGGTGCCCATCTTAACGAGCGACCATGAGCGCAGGACATATTCCTGAATGGCGGCCTTGATCCACCACATGGCGTAGGTTGCCAGACGGAAGCCCCGGTCGGGATCAAACTTCTTGACGGCCTGCATCAGGCCGACATTGCCCTCAGAGATGACTTCGCCAATCGGCAGGCCATAGCCGCGATAGCCCATGGCAATCTTGGCCACGAGGCGCAGGTGCGAGGTAACAAGCTTATGGGCGGCCTTGGGGTCTTCGTGCTCAGACCAACGCTTGGCCAGCATGAACTCTTCGTCCTTTGACAACATGGGGAACTTGCGGATTTCAGACAGATAGCGGTTCAGCCCGCCGTCTGGCCCAAGCGACGTCATGGCAGGTAAGCTCATAACAGCTGTGTTGGTCATGGTATCCCCTTCAGTGTCCTGTGT
>JBCEBX010000035.1:0-6961 GCA_039206455.1 Asticcacaulis sp. | reverse complement strand
CGAGACGCGTTCAAGCCCTGTGCGCACGCAGGTGCTGAACCTGCCCAAGGGGCGGTCGGCGGTTATTGACCTGCCGGTCGATGCGGCAGACGTGTTTGTTTCCAATCCGGCGGTGGCGGATGCCGTGCTGCGCAATCCGCGCCGGATCTTTGTGTTGGGCGTGGCAGCCGGTCAGTCGGACGCTATCTTCTTTGATGCGTCGGGCCGTCAGATACTGAATCTCAGTGTGCGTGTCGAAGCGCCGACCGATCAGTTGGCGGATACGATCCGCCGCATCTATCCGCAGGCGCAGATCGAAGTCGAAAACGTCAACGGCTTTGTTATTCTCAATGGTCTGGTGGCTAATGCCGCCGAGGCTGAGGCCATTCAGCGTCTGGCCTCGGCCTTCGCCGAAAAGCCTGAAAACGTCATCAATTCGCTGGCGATTGCCGGTCAGGATCAGGTGATGCTCAAGGTGCGCATCGTTGAGGTTGAGCGCAATACCATTAAGCAGCTGGGGCTGGCAGCGGACGTTGTCTATAATAACGGCACCCGTTCCTATTCCTTCGGACGGGGCAATACCTTCAGTACCAACGGCGGTTATCAGGGTGGACGCGGTCTGTGTTACGGGCAGCGCGGGGCCAGACCAACTAACCTTACCTCGAGCAGCAGCGACAGCAATTCTACATCCCTGACGACAACGTCACCTGATGGGTCACTAGTGGGTACGGTGGGCCGTACGGTGCAGGATACGGCGTCTTCCGCATGGTCAACTATTACCGGAAACAATGCCCAGCATTGCCTTGAGGCTTTTGAGCGCGTCGGTCTGGTGCGGACATTGGCCGAGCCCAATCTGACGGCGGTGTCTGGCGAAGCGGCCCGCTTCCTTGCTGGGGGCGAATTCCCGGTGCCGGTCAATCAGGACACACAAGGCCGCATCACAGTAGAGTTCAAGCCGTTCGGTGTCGGCCTTGGCTTTACCCCTGTGGTGCTGTCGGGCGGACGTATCTCGATCAAGCTGTCGACCGAGGTGTCGGAGCTGACCAATACCGGTGCCTATACGCTCAATGGCAATTTCACCATTCCGGCCTTAAGTGTGCGTCGTGCCGAAACCACGGTCGAGATGCAGTCGGGATCGTCCCTGATGATCGCCGGATTGCTACAGTCCAACTATAAGCAGACCATAGATTCCCTGCCCGGTCTGACGTCCCTGCCGGTGCTGGGCACATTGTTCCGCTCACGTGATTTTCTGTCGGAAGAAACCGAGCTGGTGGTGATCGTCACCCCTTATCTGGTCACGCCCGGCCATCCGGATGGCTTTCAGACGCCGGCGGATAATCTCCAGATTGCCCATGATATGGAGTCCGTTTTCCTTGGGCGACTCAATAAGGTCGTACGCGAAAGCAACGGTGACTTTGCGTCCGAACCCCCACCGCCGGGCGCCTATCAGGCCCCTATTGGCTATGTGATCGAATAAGGACGCACCGATGCTTGACCTCAGGAACATAGTCACAGTTGTAACGCTCGGCAGCGTCCTGCTGATGAGCGGCTGTAATACGTCGCCCGCGCAGAAGGAAGCCTTTGCCGCCACCCTGCCCGGCGGCAAGTATCAGCTGACGGCGGAATCACGCACCGATACGGTGCATTTCAAACGGCATGCGGGCGGGTTTTCCGATAATCAGCGTCGGGCGCTGGATCAGATTGCCGAAAAGGCAAGCTGGGCGACGGGAAATGCCACGGATCTGGTGATTACCACCTCTAACCATCCCGATTCTATCCGGGGTGGTCATGACATGATCGATTATCTGGTGTCGCGACGGGTCAGCCCTTCGGTTATCACTATGGCAACGAGTGATGCCTTGCCGGTCGATGTGATTGGCGTCAGTGAGGTCGAATATCGCACCGTGCGCGAGACCTGTAACCGGACATGGGACAACCTGACCCAAACGGCCAACAATGGGGTGCATAGCAATTTCGGTTGCGCGGTGACGGCCAATATGGCCGCGCAGATTGCTGACCCACGTGATGTGGCCGCTCCGCAGGCCGCTACCCCGTCAGATGCCGGACGAAAGGTCACGGTCATTGATAAATACCGTAAGGGTGAAATCACCTCTTCCGCAGAAAATGATGCGGCCAGAGGCACTGTTTCCGATGCCATTCAATGAATCTGAGCCCGAAAATGACTCATAATCCGTCCACAACCGCTAATCTGTCTGATCCGTTTGATGCGTTCGACGATCAGGATGACTATGCCGCGCCGCTGGAGGGGGGGCACAATGGACACCACAGCGTACTGGATGATCCGTTTGCGGATGAAATCGAGGACGGGCTGGATATGTCGCTTCGGGATGCAGGCGGCGATCTGCGTCAGGCCCTGACGCCCGCACCCGCCGGTCAGGCATCAGCCATGTCGGGCCTTCAGGCAGCGGCCGGGTTTTCGTCTCTGACGGGTGACGGGAGCGGAGATGCGATCACCATTCCGCGTATCGCCATTCACTTCTTTCCGGAAAATGACGGCACGCTTCAGGTGTGCGATACGGCCGCTCTTGATCGCCGCATGAGCCGCGCGCAATCCCTCGTCCGGCGTGGCGGGGTCGACGAGGCGGTGGCAGCCTATGAGCAGGAGCCTACGCCGTCGCTGATCATTGTTGAAACCAATGCGCGTGGCCCGGATATCATGGACCAGCTGTCACGACTGGCGGAGGTCTGTGACGCTTCGACCAAGGTTGTGGTCATCGGCCAGCACAATGATATTTCTCTCTATCGCGAACTGATGCGGGCAGGGGTGTCGGATTATCTGGTGGCACCGGTGCAGCCCTTGCAGCTCATTCGGGTTATTGGCAGCCTGTTTACCGATCCGGAAGCGCCCTTCGCCGGTCGCACCATCGCCTTTATCGGGGCGCGGGGCGGGGCCGGATCATCGGCGCTGGCGCATAATTTCGCCTATAATCTGTCGGAATCCATGCAGACCAATACGGTGATTGCCGACTATGATCTGCCGTTCGGGACGGCGGGACTGGATTTCAATCAGGACCCGCTTCAGGGCATGGCCGAGGCGCTGAATGAGCCTGACCGTCTGGATGCGACCCTGCTTGATCGTATGCTAACCAAATGTTCGGAGCGTCTGTCGCTGTTTTCGGCACCGGCGTCACTCGATCAGGACTATCTGGCCGACGAAGAGGCCTATGAGGAAGTGACGCGTAAGGTGCGCTCGGTCGCGCCCTTTATCGTGCTGGACTTGCCGCATCTCTGGACGCCCTGGCTGAAAAAAGCGCTGATTTCGGCGGACGATGTGGTGATTGTGGCGACCCCTGATCTGGCGTCATTACGTAATGCCAAGAATCTGATCGATCTTTTGAAAACCTTCCGGCCTAACGATAATCCGCCCAAGCTGGTGCTAAATCAGGTGGATATGCCCGGACGGCCGGAAATTCCGCTCAAGGATTTTACGGCAGCGCTGGGGCTGGTGCCGGTTTGTGCCATTCCGTTTGACCCCAAGCTGTTCGGTCAGGCGTCAAACAATGCCCAGATGATTGCCGAACTGGCACCAGCGTCAAAGGCGCATGAGGCGCTCAATCAATTGACGGCGGCCATTACCGGCCGCTCCGCCGAAGTGAAAAAGCCGCAGAAGTCTTTCCTCAATAAGCTGTTCAGGAAGTGAGCAACCGAAGGTGTTTGGTAAACGACCCTCAGATCCTGTGAACCGGCTTTTTGGGGCCACTGACCCGTCGCGGCCTGTGGCCGCACGGCCTCAGGCCTTAAGTCAGGCACGCGAAGACATCAGAGGTGCCCCGCCGCCGGATGCCGGTGGTGGGGATATTGCTACGCGTCCGCAAAAGGTCGCGGATACGGCGACGAAAAGCGTCTCGCCTGATCAGGGGGCCGATCTCAGACAGGAAAAGCGGGTCGGCGGCGATAAGGCGGCTGCGGCAAAGGCCAAGCTTAATGCCGGACTTCAGCAGATGCATCAGGCGCAGGCGGTGACGGAAGTCGTCCGTGAACAGTCTGACTATTATCACGCCACCAAGACGGCGATTTTCAATGCCCTGCTGAATACGATTGATCTGTCGCAACTGGCACAGCTTGATCAGAAGGCCGCGTCCGAGGAAATCCGCGACATCGTTTCTGAACTGGTAGCGATCAAGAACGTCTCCATGTCGGTGTCCGAGCAGGACAATCTGGTGCAGGACATTATCAATGATGTTCTGGGCTATGGGCCGCTGGAGCCTTTGCTGGCGCGTGATGACATTGCCGATATCATGGTCAATGGCGCAAGCCGTGTCTTCATCGAAGTCGGCGGCAAGGTGCAACTGACCAATGTGCGTTTCCGCGACAATATGCAGTTGATGAATATCTGTCAGCGCATCGTGTCTCAGGTCGGGCGGCGTGTCGACGAAAGCTCGCCCATCTGTGACGCCCGTTTGCCGGACGGGTCACGCGTTAACGTCATTGCCGCACCGCTGGCGCTCGATGGTCCGACCCTGACCATTCGTAAGTTTAAAAAAGACAAGCTGACCATGCGTAATCTGGTGGAGTTCGGCTCCATCAGCCCCGAAGGGGCGCGGGTATTGGGTGTGATCGGCGCGTCGCGCTGTAATGTGCTGATCTCCGGCGGTACCGGTTCGGGCAAGACGACACTCCTCAATACGCTGACGGCCTTTATCGATCCGACCGAACGCGTTATCACCTGCGAAGATGCGGCAGAACTTCAGTTGCAGCAGCCGCATGTGGTGCGCCTTGAGACGCGCCCGCCGAACCTTGAAGGGCAAGGCACGATCACCATGCGTGATCTGGTGAAGAACTGTCTGCGGATGCGGCCCGAACGCATCATCGTCGGCGAAGTCCGTGGCCCTGAGGCGTTCGATCTGCTTCAGGCCATGAACACGGGCCATGACGGATCAATGGGCACGCTGCACGCCAATTCACCGCGCGAGGCGGTATCGCGTCTCGAATCGATGATTACCATGGGCGGTTATGGCCTGCCGTCACGTACCATTCGTGAAATGATCGTCGGCTCGATTGATATCATTGTGCAGGCGGCACGTCTCAGGGACGGGTCGCGTCGCATCACCCATATCACCGAGGTTCTGGGCCTTGAGGGCGATGTCATGGTGACGCAGGATCTGTTTGTCTATGAGATCGAAGGCGAGGACAAGCAGGGCCGGATTATCGGGCGCCATAGGTCAACCGGTATCGGTCGTCCGCGGTTCTGGGATCGTGCCAAATATTACGGTCTTGAGCGCGAACTGGCGGAAGCGCTTGATGCGTCGGAATAGGGGCCTTTCATGACCATTATCCTGATTGCCCTGCTGTCCTTTGTGGTGCTGGCTTCGCTAGGCTATGTGCTGACCGGAGGCGGTGCATCGGAAGTGGCCGTCAAGCGCGCACAGGCCATTGGTGTCGGCGTCAGTGCTAACCCCAAGCGGCAAAAGCAGAGCCGCACGCCTGAAGAGCGCCGCAAACAGATCATGGAGCAGCTCAAAGAGGCGGAAAAGCGCGACCGCAAGGAGCGCCTGACGCTTCGGGCGCGGATGCTTCATGCCGGACTGACACCCAATGTCACCCGTTTCTGGATATGGAGCGTGGTGGCGGGGCTGATCGGGCTGGTGGTTGTGTTTCTCGTCAGCCGTAACGTGTTCATTGGCCTCGGTGGGGCCTTTGCCTTTGGCTATGGCTTGCCGCGTTGGGTATTGAGTTTTCTCGCCAAGGGCCGCGTCAAGAAGTTTACGCTTCTGTTTCCCGATGCCATGGATATTCTGGTGCGCGGCATCAAATCCGGTCTGCCGGTTAATGACGGCCTTAAAATTATCAGTCGTGAGCTTGGGGCACCGCTGGGGCCTGAGTTCCAACGTCTGGTGGAAAATGTTGGTATCGGCATGTCGCTGGAGCAGGCGCTTGATAAGATGTGCGAGCGTATGCCCGCACCCGAACTGCGCTTTTTTTCTATCGTCATTGCCATTCAGTCACGCACCGGCGGCAATCTGGCCGAAGCCCTGGGCAATCTGTCTACCGTTCTGCGGGCGCGGCGCATGATGCGCGAAAAGATCAAGGCCCTGTCGAGCGAGGCGCTGGCGTCTGCCGGTATTATCGGTTCCCTGCCGCCTGCGGTGGGGGCTCTGATTTTTATCACGCGGCCGGACTATATCATGATCATGTTCACCGATTTACGCGGTCAGATGTTGCTGCTCGGTGGGGCGGTGTGGATGCTGCTCGGCATACTGAGTATGCGCAAAATGATCAATTTCAAGTTCTGAGAAAGGGCCAGACATCATGACCGCCCTTGCCGCCTTTATTATGGACCCGGCTAACCTGATTGCCATAGCGGTGGGCGTTCTGGTGTTTATCGCGCTGATTACCCTGTCGCGGTCTATGACCAGCGGCAACAGTCTTGATAAGCGCCTGAAAGCGGTGGCCAGCCGTCGTGACGAACTGCGCCGTCAGTCGCGTCAGCATCTGGCAAAAGACAATACCATCAGCGGGCTGCGGCACACAGACGAAGGTCTGCATAAGACCATTGTTGAGAAGCTTAACCTCAAGACCCTGCTCGAAGACCCTAAGGTGGTCGATAATCTGGCTATGGCCGGTTATCGCGGGCCGAAGCCGGTTTCGACCTTTTATTTTTTCCGAATGATGATGCCGTTCGTGCTCGGGGGTCTGGCAGCGCTCTATATCTTCTTCATCAATGATTTTGGCCTGAAGCTGAACCTGAAGATCCTGATTGCGGTGGGGGCGTTTGTCGCAGGCTATTATGCGCCCAATATCTATATTTCCAATCAGGCGCAGAAGCGGCGCGAATCCATTGTTGCGGCCTTTCCCGATGCGCTCGATCTGCTGCTTATCTGCGTTGAGGCGGGTATGTCTATCGAGGCGGCGATCCATAAGGTGTCGCAGGAAATTGGCTCAAGCTCGATTGAACTGGCCGAAGAACTGTCGCTGCTGGTGGCGGAACTGTCCTATCTGCCCGAGCGGCGTATGGCCTATG
>JBCEBX010000034.1:0-7007 GCA_039206455.1 Asticcacaulis sp. | reverse complement strand
GTATTATTTGCGGGCTGGTGCGTAAAACCGCCGGTACGGTCATGGCGGATGGCTACGACATTGAAAAAGACTTCCGTAAGGCGCGCGCCCGTATCGGGCTAGTGCCGCAGGAACTGTCTGCCGACATGTTCATTACCGTCTGGCATTCGGTAAAATTCAGCCGTGGCCTGTTCGGGCTTTCGGACAATGATGCCTATCTCGAAAAAATCCTGCGTGATCTGTCTTTGTGGGACAAGAAGGACGCCAAGATTGCCTCATTAAGTGGCGGCATGAAGCGTCGGGTGCTGATCGCCAAGGCCTTGTCGCACGAACCGTCCATCCTGTTCCTTGATGAACCCACCGCCGGTGTTGACGTCGAATTGCGCCGCGACATGTGGCAGATGGTGCGCCGCCTGCGTGAACAGGGTGTGACGATCATCCTGACGACACATTATATCGAAGAAGCCGAAGACATGGCCGACCGGATCGGGGTGATCAACAAGGGCGAAATCATCCTTATTGAGGACAAGCATACCCTGATGCGCAAGCTGGGCCAGACCGAAGTCACGGTCGGTCTTAAGGAGCCACTGACATCGGTTCCCGCTGGTCTCAGCGACCTGACAGGCGCCTTGTCTCAGGACGGCCTGACACTAACCTATGTGCTTGAGGGCGAGAACGCCGAGGATCAGGGTACTGACCTGATCAAGCGCCTGTCGGCTTCGGGGCTTGATTTCCGCACGCTGAACATGAGCCGCTCCTCACTTGAGGATATTTTCGTCAATCTGGTACATACCGAGCACGCGGGGACGGGCATATGAACTTCAATTCAATCAAGGCCATCTACCTGTTTGAACTGGGTCGTACCTGGCGCACCCTGTTTCAGTCCATTGCCTCGCCGGTGCTTTCGACCTCGCTTTATTTTGTCGTGTTTGGCTCAGCCATCGGCGGACGCATGGAAGAAGTCGGCGGTGTCTCCTATGGCGCGTTTATTGTGCCGGGCCTGATTATGCTGACCATTCTGACAGAAAGTGTGTCTAACGCCTCGTTTGGTATCTATCTGCCACGCTTTACAGGTACAATTTACGAAGTGCTTTCGGCTCCCATATCAGTGGCAGAAACCCTTTTGGGCTATGTCGGGGCAGCAGCGACCAAATCACTGATTATCGGCCTGATCATACTGGCTACCGCGCGCCTGTTTGTCGATTACAACGTCATGTACCCACTGGCCATGATCGGGTTTCTGGTGTTGATCTCGGTGACCTTCAGCCTGTTTGGCTTTATTCTCGGGATATGGGCCGATGGTTTTGAGAAGCTACAGATCGTACCGATGCTCATTCTTATGCCCCTGACCTTTCTCGGCGGGACCTTTTATTCGATCTCGATGTTGCCACAGGCGTTCCAGACCGTAACCCTGTTCAATCCGGTGGTTTATCTGGTCAATGGCTTCCGCTGGACGTTTTATGGTCAGGCCGACTTCAACATCGGTGTCAGTTTGGGCATGACACTTATGTTCATGGCTATCTGTATCGCTATTATCAGCTGGATTTTCAAAACCGGATACCGGCTGCGGAGCTAAAATGCCTCTTTACGCTTACGTAACATCGCTCTTTTAACTGTAACTTCTTTGCATCAGCAGAGCCATAAAGTGCGCTTACATGTTAAGCGCACTAAGGTATGACCGCAGTTAAGCATCTGCTTTTATTCTTGAAAAACTTTCCGTTCAGAATTTACCCCACGCCACAGCGCGTATTCTGAAAATGCTGTATTGCCAAAATTAAAAACGTCAAATACCGTCACCAGCAATTAATAAAGATCATAAATTGATCAAAATCAATCAGATAACTTTGGGCTGTTTTTTGCCCCCCTCCCCCTGATAATATTTAAATTCTCTACAGGAATTGGAAAATGAAATCCTTCCGCGCTAAACGCCTCCCGTTAACTCTGGGCGCTTCCGCTGCCGTGCTTGCTTTCTGCATGTCCGGTCAAACCGCCGCTCTGGCGCAGGACACTGCCGCCGACGAGCCCATACAGGAAGTTGTCGTCACCGGCATCCGTTCGTCACTGCGCTCAGCCATGAACGTGAAGCGCAACTCCGTTCAGGTGGTTGATGCCATCACCGCAGAAGACATTGGCCAGTTCCCGGATAAAAACCTTGGCGAAGCGCTTCAGCGCGTCACCGGCGTTCAGATCAGCCGTCAGGACGGCGAAGGCCGCGGCGTTTCGATCCGTGGCGCTGAGCCAAACCTTGTACGTGTCGAAGTCAATGGCTCGTCGGCTCTGTCGCTGACCGTTGGCGCTGGTGACCGCGCGGTTGATTTCCGTGACCTGCCGGTCGAGTTTGTATCGCGTCTTGAGGTCGTCAAGTCACCCACCGCCGAAATTACCGAAGGTGGCCTCGGTGGTACGGTGCGCATCATCACCCGCCGTCCATTTGACAGCCGCCAGACCTTCTTCTCCGCATCGGCACAAGGCGTCTATTCTGATCTGGCCGATAAGGTTGACCCCAAGCTGGCGGTGATCGGTTCACGCCTGTTTATGGATGACACGCTGGGCGTGCTTCTGAGTGCGACCTATGAGAAGCGTAATCTCGATTCACATAATGCACGTACCACAGGTTGGACAAGACGTGATGCTGATAATGATGGCGCCGTTGATGACTTTATACCGGAAATTCCACGCTACATTATCGACCGTCGCGATACGGAACGTTACGCGCTCAACGGTATTGTTGAATGGCGTCCGAGCGATACCGTACAGCTTTATTGGGAAGGCACATACGCCAAGGCTGACGAAAAAGTTGACTCCATGCTGCTGCAACTCTCCGGTACAACCGGGGTAATCGACTACGCCAATACCAACGTAGGGCCAGATAATACAATCGATCATATCGAGATAATATCTTCCGGCACTTCGTTGGTCGAACTGACTCAGCGTAGCATTCTGGGAAGTCTGACACGTACGCAATATACGTCTGCGATCGGCGGTAAGTGGGATGTTAACCCGCAACTTACTCTTGACGCCAAGCTGAGCTTCTCCAGCGGCAAGGTGCATAACGACGAGATTAATGCAAACGCGGTAGTTCTTGGCGTGCCGCGTGCAGTTGTCGACTATTCTGATAACCGCAAAGCGCCCAATATCAGCTTTCCAGGACTGGATGTAACCACGGGTCAGGGTGTCAACCGTCTGGATGCCGTTTACAATCCGCGTGACAATGATGCAGAAGAAAAGGGCTTCAAGTTTAACGCAACCTACCGCCCTGACAGTGTTTGGCTGAAAAATATCAAGGGCGGTTTTGATATCCGTGAGACGACCAACGACTCATTGCTCTATCAGCGCACTACCCAGATTGCGAATGGCGCTGCCCGCCAGTCGTCAACCGGTGCCCGCGTGACCTATGAAGCGGACCTTGCCACTATTCAGTCCATTGTAAACAATACTGCAACAAAGAATGACATTGCCTTCTTTGGCACTGGTGACCTTGGTTCCTCGGGTGGCGTCAGGCACTGGAACGCTCTGACCATGGACACCTATGCGGCTATTCTTGCTGAGGCAGGCGTTACAGACGGCCACGACATTTATGCGACCAACCCCAACCCGAACAAAGAAGGCTCTTACCAGAACTTTCTTGATACATGGGGCGTAGAAGAAAAGACCAAAAGCGCCTACATCCAGATGGACTTTGAACTTCCACTGTTCAACTTCACAATGGATGGTAATCTGGGTATGCGTCACGTGGATACCGAAACCCGGTCCACCGGCTATAATGAAGTCAGGGTTCAGGGCTCTCCAACCACTTTCGTCGCTGCATCGCAGTCCGGCGGGTACAAAAAAGCCCTACCGTCGCTGAACCTCAAGTTCAACTTTGTCCCGAATGAGTGGATTGGCCGCTTTACGATTGCCGAGGTTATGGCACGTCCAGCCCCGTCACAACTGGCTCTGCGCCGTACAACAGACTCCGCGCTGTCGGCCAAAACCGGTTCGCGTGGCAATCCGGATCTGAAGCCATTTCAGGCAACACAATCCGACATTGGCATTGAGCGCTACTTCAATGCCGACAGCTTTGTTTCGGTGACATACTTCAAGAAAGAAATTTCATCGTTCATTGAAAACCGTACGTCTCCGGAAGAAATTGATGGTGAAATCTATCAAATGACCCGTCCGATCAATGGAAATGCCAAGGTTACTATAAACGGCATTGAAATTGGTGGCCAGTACGCCTTTGACTTCCTGCCTGCTCCATTCAATGGACTGGGTGTTCTGGCCAACTATACTCATCAGAAGGATAGTGGCTACAACGGCAGAGACAATCTGACAGGGGAAACCCTTCCGTTCCCTGGCCTGTCGCGCGACAGCTATAATGTGTCGGTTTACTATCAGAATGATCAGTTGCAGGGGCGTCTGTCCTACAACTGGCGTGATGCCTGGCTGGTTAACGCCAGCGGTCGTGGCGGCATGGCTGAATATACTGAAGAATATGGTTCACTTGACGCTTCGGCCAGCTACAATGTTACGCCGAACTGGACGGCCTTTGTTGAAGGCGTGAACCTCACCGGCGAGCAGCGCATCGAATACAACAGCGCCTACCGCTATATCGGTAATGAAACCTTCGGTAAGCGCATCTTCTTTGGTGTGCGTTACCGCAACTAGTTAAAAGCCCTTTGGGGTTTTCAAGGTGCCTGAGTTCGCTCAGGCACCTTTTTTGTTGTTGGAACGAACCTGCGAAAAAAACTTTGGCGCGCCCCGAATATGGCTTATGTAAAGGCTGATCATCTTCCAAGGGAGCCTGAACGATGAACCTGACGCGGATTGTTAAGAAAACGATGCTTGGCCTTAGCGCGGTTGTCGCGGCAGCCGCCCTTGTCGGCTGTGGATACAACAACATTCCGACCCAGCAGGAAGATGTTCGCGCCAAATGGGGGGAAGTCGAAAACCAGTATCAGCGCCGTGCCGATCTGGTGCCTAATCTGGTGGCCACAGTTCAGGGGGCGGCCATTCAGGAGCGCGGCACATTAACCGCCGTTGTTGAGGCCCGCGCCAGAGCCACTTCGGTCAATGTTGATCCATCAACCCTGACCGATCCGGCCAAGTTTCAGCAGTTCCAGCAGGCGCAGGACGGCCTGTCTTCGGCGCTTGGTCGCCTGATGGTTATTGTGGAGCGCTATCCCGATCTTAAGGCCAATCAGAATTTCCTGACGCTGCAATCACAGCTTGAAGGCACGGAAAATCGCATTTCCATCGCGCGTCGTGACTACAATCAATCGGCTCAGGCCTTTAACACCACGCTCCGCGTCTGGCCGACCGTGATCTGGGCAAAGACGCTTTATAGCGGTGAAAAGCCGTTCGAATATTTCAAGGCCACCGCCGGTGCCGAACAGGCCCCGAATGTCGATTTCTCAGGCCTTGCCCCTGCGCCTGCCGCACAAGCGCCCGCTCAGGCACCTGCGGCGCCGGCATCTCCGGCAGCCCAGTAAAGCGTGCCCAAGGCCGTCACCATGACGTTAAAACATACCAACGCCTTTGTGGCGGCCTTTTTCCTGTTGTTCGCCCTGCTCTCCAGCGGGAACGTTCAAGCTCAGACTCTGGCTGAGAGCATCAGGGGCACCGGCAAGGCCGCGCCCGCACGCTCAGGCCCTGCCTTTCCGGCCCTCACCGGTCGTGTGGTCGATCAGGCCAATATCCTGTCGCCCGCAGCTGAGCAGGACTTAAGCCTGAAGCTTCAGGGCCTTGAGGAGGCCACCTCTGATCAGCTTGTGATCGTCACGGTCAACAGTCTTGAGGGCTATCAGATTGAGGAATACGGCTATCAACTGGGGCGACACTGGGGCATAGGTCAGGATGGCACCCGTGCCAATGCGCAGGGCAATAAACTGAAGGACAATGGTGTCCTGCTGATTGTTGCGCCCAATGAGCGCAGTGTGCGTATTGAGGTTGGGTATGGCCTTGAGCCGGTACTGACCGACGCCATGAGCGGTCTGATTATCCGCGAAGGCATTTTGCCCGCCTTCCGTAATGGTGATTACGAAGGCGGCGTTGTGGGCGGTACCGACCTGATCATTGAACAGTTGTCGCTTGATCGCGGCGTTGCCATCCAGAAGGCTCAGGCCGCCACCCAACAGGCGGCTCAGGCCAGTGATGGGCCGCCCGCCTGGATGATCATCCTGATTTTCATCTTTATCGCCCTGTTCTCGCGCGGCTGGCTGCCCTTCTTCCTTCTGGGAAGCCTTGGGGGTGGCGGCTTCAGAGGTGGCGGTGGCGGCGGCTTTGGCGGTGGATTCGGCGGCGGCGGAGGCGGTTTCGGTGGCGGCGGCGCTTCGGGGAGTTGGTAACATGCCTTTGAAAATCGATCACGCACGTGTCAATGCCGCCATTTCCAAAGCCGAGGAAACGACCTCCGGCGAAATCACCTGCGTCATCCGTAAAAAGGCGCTGGATTATCCGGAAACGCCATTGATGTGGGCGGCGGGCATAGCGTTTGTGTTACCCCTGCTGCTTCTGGTGTTCAACATCTGGCCACATGACTGGCTGGGGCCGGTGCTGACGGCGGTTTTAGGGTGGAATGCACCGGGAGCCGCGGGCAATCTGCATACCTATGAGGATATTGCCTTCTATGCCACGGCGCAGCTTATCCTGTTTGTCGTCACCTATCTCATTGCCGACCTCCCCAAGGTCAGGCTGTGGCTGACGCCGCGCTTTATCACCCGTCTCCGCGCCCATAAAAAGGCTATGGAACAGTTTACTGCCCGCGGCCTGAACCTGACCAAAGACCGCACCGGTGTGATGATCTTCTGCGCCCTTGAGGAGCATTTCGTCGATGTCATTGCTGACGAAGGCATCTATTCGAAGGTCGATAAGGGCGTCTGGCAAAAGGCGGTAGCCGCGCTTATCACGCACATCAAACAGGACGACCTGACCGGTGGTTTTGAAGAAGCCGTGGCGCTTTGCGGTGACGTCCTGAGCGCGCATTTCCCGCCGGAAGCGGTGAATCTCAATGAGCTTCCGGATGTGCTGATCGAGATATAAGTCATTAC
>JBCEBX010000033.1:0-7022 GCA_039206455.1 Asticcacaulis sp. | reverse complement strand
ACCTGATCCCGAACCTGCCCCAAAGGATTCCCCAAGTCACCAGCCAAATGCATCTGTCACGCGGCGGTAACGCCAATTTGAGTGTCTTATTGTTGCAAGGCCCGTGTCATCACGCCGGATTTATCTTTTTGTGCGGCTGCACAAACTATTGCACTTGAACATTTATCTAAAAAGCCATCTATTTATCAAAAGACTTTGCGGTAAAGGCACAATTTACCCTTCACCCCTTTAAGGCCCGCACGCGGTGCATTTCAGGCATGTGAACAAAATTAGGACGCCGATCTTTTCGGCAGTGCGCAATGTTTTTTATTGCGCAATAATTTCGGCATAGTGCCGGGCAGGAGACAAGGGATTACAATGACCGAAGCCAAAACCAAATCCAAACGCGGTGAAAACGATAAGGTCGTAATCAAGAAATATGCGAACCGCAGGCTCTATAATACCGCCACCAGTTCCTATGTAACCCTTGATAATCTGTCTGAAATGGTGCGTCAGAACGTCGATTTCGTGGTCTTTGATGCCAAGAGCGGCGATGACATCACCCGTGGCGTTCTGGCTCAGATCATCTTCGAAGAAGAAAGCCGCGGCCAGAATCTTCTGCCGATCCAGTTCCTGCGCCAACTCATCAGCTTTTACGGCGACTCCATGCAAACCCTTTTGCCGACCTATCTTGAAATGTCTCTGGATGGCTTCACCAAACAGCAGGAGCGTTTCCGCTCACAGTTTTCCAATACCTTCGGAGCTACCCCTAACCTTGGCTATTTCGATGAACAGGTGACGCAGAATCTCGCGATGTTTGACCGCGCCATGCGCATGTTCTCGCCATTCAACTTCGCGGGCCTCACGCCTGATGCGGCACAGACACCGCCGTCACCTGCGGCCACAGAAACGCCCGCCGAAGCCCCCTCGGCCAGTGGCGATCAGGTCTCGGAACTGCGTGATCAGATCGAAGCCATGAAACAGCAACTCGATCAACTGGCCAAAAAATCCTGACCCCGCATTCATGCCCTTCTTCATACTCCCCTGGCTTGCCGGGGGAGGTGGCCGAGCGCAGCGAGGTCGGAGGGGGCTGAACGAATTTCCGCGGCAAGTCATCCGCTGGTGCGTTTTTTGCACACATCGGCCCATGACGAAGCGACCGTACCCGAATGCAACACTTCCCGTGCCCTCAGGCCCCGTCATCGATCACGAAGTTCCGCCGCGACGGAATTACAAAGATGCGGCCTATGTTGTCCAGCTTATGGGCGAAAGCGAAAAGCGCGGCCTCAGGGGCGGACGCAATATGCTGGATGCGGCAAAAACGACCTATATGCGGGCTGAATTTTCCGGCACATATGACCGCCGCCCGCATCCCGGTCGCCTGACACGTCAAAAAATATAATAAATACAAATACCAACAGGCTAAACGCAGCCTTAACCACACGGCACAGGACTTGCAGTTCTCCACGTATCTGTTGCGGAGTCTGTTATGTCGCTTTTCTACCCGTTTCTGCTGAAAACCTTTGACGTCCTGCTGGTGGCCACCATCTTCACCCTGTTCGCCTGAGCCCTTTCATACTCCCCTAACTTGTTGGGGGAGGTGGACGCGAAGCGGCCGGAGGGGGCTTCTTACTACAGACTTACCTTAAACTATATCTTACACCGTCTTTGGTAAGCCACTGAGAACGCTATAGTTCACGGGCGTTACCCCACCCCGAAATCGCGTCGTGCGGTGATAATGGTGACAATAAAGCCCGCCAGCACATCCAGAAGCGTCATCATGGTCAGCAGGAAAAACACTGATGTCCCGAATGGGCGCAGCAGCAAAAACTCGACCAGACAGACAATAAACAGAACCATTGAAAACGAATGGTTGACGATGGCCACCTGATCCGAAGACGTCGATTTAAGCAGTTCAAAAAACAGCATGAACAGGCCGACAAGGATAATTACATCCCCGACGCTTATAATCCACTGCGTCCCCGCGCTGGGCATAGGGATCGTAAACCACGGCTGCGTAAGGCCATTATAGGCGCTGTTGGGATCACCGCCGATCAGCGAAATGAACGCCAGAATATTATAGACCAGAACCGGAATGGCCAGTAACGGAAAGGCCGTCAGCGGACTGGTCTGCCTGGGTGTCGTTGTCGCCATAGTGTTTCCCGCCCCCATCATATGGTGAGTCATTAACGCGTTTTTCTCTTCCTGACTAGGTTTACGCGCCATACCCCCTCCGTATTTCAAACCCCTCAGACTTCCGTCGTGCTTCCCGGATTGCGGTAGCGCCGATTAAGCCACATAACCCCCGGCAGATCCGTCAAGGCCTCAAGCAAGCGTCCAATATTAGTATATTTCGACTGACCTGTCGTGCGCAAACGATCTTCGACCGGCTGGAACAGGGTCAAAAAGCCTTCGCGGGTCACAAGCGCCGGCATATAGCGATGCATATTGTCGAAATAGGGCAACCGCAGGAAGACGTGACGACGGATGGCCTTGATGCCGCAGCCCGTATCATTGGAACCATCATTCAGCATCGATTTGCGGATATTGTTGGCCCAGCGCGACGCCAGGCGCTTGGATTGGTTATCCTGACGGTTACGGCGCTCACCGGCGACCATACCAACCTCAGGTGCTGACGCCTCAAGCACCGTCGTCACCTTGAGCACATCTGCCGCCGGATTTTGCCCGTCTCCATCCAGCATGGCAATGATCTCACCACGCGCATTCAGTACCCCGGTGCGCACACCGCCGCTTTTGCCGGTATTGTTCTGATGGCGTATAATCCTCAGACGGGGCAGTTCGACCCGCACGGCCTGTAAGCGCTCAAGCGTGGCGTCACTGCTCTTGTCGTCAACAAAGATGATTTCGTACTGATCCGGACCATAGGTTCCGGCAAAAACCGTATCAATCTCACGGGCAACCTGTACCGCCGCGCCCTCTTCGTTATTGACAGCTACGACGACAGAGACGACTAAGGACATAGGAGATAACCCGTTCACGATCAGGCGCAGACTCGCGCACTCTAACAAGCGGGCCTCTTAACACTTTTGTACCACAGCGTAAACACGCGCATCATCTGCGGGGCTTACGCCCACAGCGCTTTTATCGTCGGGAACTGCACGCCATGTCGCAACGCCTTTTACAAGCCGCCACCACCGGTCTGAGAGGCCCATTTATAGCGGCCATACTGGCATTCCTTGTCGGCCTGCCCTGCGCCATGATTATCCCGCCGCTTGATCGCGACGAATCACGCTTCGTGCAGGCCAGCACCCAGATGCTGGAAACCGGCGATTTCATCAACATCAGCTATCAGGACGACCCGCGCCATAAAAAACCTGTGGGCATTCACTGGCTTCAGGCCGCCAGCGCCTCGCTCACCTCAGCCGAAGGCGCACGCGATGTGCTGGCCTATCGCTGGCCCTCATTGCTCGGCGCGGCTCTGGCCGCCTTTGCCCTGACGTGGGGGGCGGGACATCTGTTTGACAACCGCCGAGGCCTCAAGGCAGGCATTATTTTCGGCGTCAGCTTCCTTCTGTCAACCGAAGCCTTCATTGCCAAGACCGATGCGGTTCAGGCGGGCCTGATTACCCTGTGTATGGCGGCACTGGCCATTATCTATACACGCTGGAAAAGCCTGCCGCCTGATGCCGAAAAACCGAAACTTTTCAAAGAAAAGCTTATTTTCTGGGTGGCCTTGGCCGGCACCATTCTCATCAAGGGCCCCATTGGGCCTATGGTCTTTGCCGCCTGCGCCCTGACGCTTCTGGCATGGGATGCTCAAGCGAAGAACGGCAATGCCCGATGGTTCAAACATCTCGGCTGGAGCTGGGGCATTTTACTGGTCATCCTGCTGGTTGGGCCGTGGGCCATTGCCATTACCATTGCGACTGATGGCAGCTTCTGGAAGACCTCGATCGGTGACGATCTGGCCCCCAAACTGATCAGCGGCGACGAAGGCCACTTCGCCTGGCCCGGCACCCACACGCTTTTGCTGCCGCTCCTGTTCTTCCCCGGCAGCTTCCTGCTAGGCGGTGCACTGCAAACGGCGCTGTCACGTTTCAGGGAACCAGCCATCCGTTTCGCTATCTGCTGGTTCCTGCCCGCGTTTCTGGTCTTTGAACTGTCGCCAACCAAGCTGGTGCACTATCCCCTGCCGACCTACGGCGGGTTAGCCCTCCTCGCCGCCGTCAGCCTGTCCATGCCGCTGAAAACATGGGCCAAGGTGATGAATACGGTTCTGGGTCTGTTTGGTGGTGCGCTCATCAGCCTGATCGTCATTTACGGTCTAAGCGAATTTGGCAGCACAGGTGCCGCCCCGCTCGTGTCACTCACCGTGGCCTCAAGCCTGCTGGTCAGTGGTCTGGGCGCCTTCTTCCTCTGGCGCCACCATAAGCGCACTGGCCTCCTTTGCCTTCTGGGTGCAAGTATTGCCGCACACCTGTGCTTTGTGACGACCTTGTCGCAACTGAAGCCTTTGTGGGTGACGCAATCGCTCGAACAGGCCCTGATCGACACACGCCTTGACCCGCGTCAGGGCCTGCATCCCGGCCCCGTAGCCATACTGGGCTATGAAGAACCAAGCTTCGTCTTCGCCATGGGCACAAAAACCGAACTGGCCGAAACCGTGCCCGAAGCCATCGCCGCACTGAAGCAGAACCGTCCGGTCTATGTCGAATCACGCTTTGAAGAAGACTTCCGCGCCGCCCTGCACGCAGGCCGCATCAGCGCGCGCCGCGTGACCACCGTCGAAGGGCATAACTATTCCAACGGCAAGGCCGTCAAAATAACCCTTTACCAGTCACAATAAAAAAGGGGGCCGAAAGCCCCCTCAAACCTATTTGAATACTGGCTCAGCCGGTGCATCTTCGTCTTCCTTAAGACGCGGACGCGCCACCGCCCGCAGCACCGATACACCGAGAATAACCGGTCCGAGTACCGCGACATAGGCTTTTCGCCACAGCCCCTTCGCCCGCTTGCGAAAATAGTAGTTCAGCCCATGCCCTTTATTAAGCTCGACAAAGATCGGCTCAACGCGTGAGGTATGGCCTTCATGGATGACATGGGCATGGGGATGGAACAGTACCTCTCCGCCCTGTTCACGCACACGCCAGCACAGATCAACGTCTTCGACATGCAGGAAGAAGCTGGTGTCAAAGCCCTCCATCCGCAGGAAATCCGCGCGTGACATAAGGAAACAGGCACCGGACACCGTCTTTACCGGCACAGGTGCCTCAGGCACCGGCTGATCCTCAAGATGTATCTCAAACTTTTTCAGCGCCGGAACGACGCGCGACAGACGCGTCAGGGACACCAGCGTCGTAAATGGCGTCACCTCGCCCCGCCGTGCACCGCGCTGCTCCGTCAGGTCGGTATTCAGCACTCTTGCCCCGACCAGACACGGATGCGTGGCTTTTGCTGCTGTCCGCACCATGCCCTCAACGGCCCCGTCACACAGAATAGCATCAGGATTGAGAAACAGAAGCCAGGGCTGGCTCGCCAGTTGTGCGCCGAGATTGGCCGCACGGGCAAAACCGATATTGCCCTGCCCCTGCACCAGCAAGACCCGTTCATCACGGGCCTCAAGCTCATGCAAGGCTTCCGACGTTTGTGGCGAAGACCCGTTGTCGACCAGCACCAGCTGGCTTACGGCGGGCTCAGCCAACACACGTTCGATGCTCTGATACAGTATGCTGCCGGTGTGATAACAGACCATGACCACACTGACCCCCGGCGGTACAGGGGCGGCACGCACCCGTATATCGGGTGCGTATAATCTCGCCTCATCATCCTCCAGACGGCGTAACTTCAACAGTTCTGCGATAGTCGGGGAGAGAAGTTGTTGCATGATCAAAATACTTTATAAAAAAATTATAAGTCCGGAGGTGCAGCCCCCGTCGTCAATACTCTGACCGCTTCATCAAGCGACAATATACTTTGTCCGTCCTGCCCCAGATAACGCAGGGCAACCTCACCGGTTTCAGCCTCTTTTCGGCCGATGACAGCAATAACGGGTACTTTAGCTAAGGAATGCTCACGAATTTTATAATTTATTTTCTCATTACGCAGGTCGGTGTCAACCCTTATCCCTGCATTACGCAATTTTTGCGCGACCTGTTGCGCATAATCATTAGTATCGGAGGTGATCGGCGCCACCATGACCTGCAAAGGTGCCAGCCACAGAGGGAATTTACCCGCATAGTTTTCGATAGTTATGCCAATAAAGCGTTCAAATGACCCAAATATGGCACGGTGTAACATAATTGGCCGACGACGCGATCCATCCTCAGCGACATATTCAGCACTCAGACGCTCCGGCAGCACCATATCCAGCTGGATCGTCCCGCAGGTCCATGTCCGGCCAATGGCATCGCGCACGATAAACTCAAGCTTCGGCCCATAGAACGCGCCATCACCCGGAGCGATTCGCGGCTCGACGCCTGCTTTGCGCGAGGCATCAAGCAGCATGGCCTCTGACTGATCCCACTGCTCATCCGTACCGGCACGCACATCCGGCGCTGGCCGTGTAGACAGGGCAATCTCATCAACCTCAAAGCCAAGATCGGCATAGACCTGCTGCGTCAGGGTGACGAAATCAGAGACCTCACTGACCACCTGATCTTCGCGACAGAAAATATGCCCGTCATCCTGCGTAAAGGCGCGCACACGCATCAGGCCATGCAGCGACCCCGAAGGTTCATAGCGGTGACAGGAACCAAATTCGCCCATGCGGATCGGCAGTTCCCGATAGGAACGCAAACCCACATTGAACACCTGCACGTGTCCGGGGCAACTCATCGGCTTGACCGCAAGGGTTTCCCCCTCAACAGTTTCACAGACAAACATATTGGCGCGATATTTATCCCAGTGACCGGACTTCTGCCAGAAGGTCGAATCGAGCACCTGCGGGGTACGCACCTCGACATAGCCCGCCTTATCCAGCTTGCGACGGATATAGGCCTCAAGCGTCTGCCACAGCGTCCAGCCCTTGGGGTGCCAGAAGACCATGCCGCGACCTTCTTCCTGCATGTGGAACAGGTCCATCT
>JBCEBX010000032.1:0-7050 GCA_039206455.1 Asticcacaulis sp. | reverse complement strand
GGGACAGGCGGTCAGATCGCGGGAGGCGCTGCTGATTACGGCGGCGGTAAATCTTTCGTTTGATCAGAAGCGTCGTCGTAAAAACGCGCCTTTCGTCAGGCACGCGGCGGAGCATCTGGATGCGGTGGATAATGCGCCCTTACCGGATCAGGCCTATCAGTCGCAGGTCAGGCTGAAGCGGCTGAATGAAGGTATCGGACGCTTACCGGAACGGACAAGGCGCATTCTTATGTCGCGTCGTCTGGACGGCAAAAGTTTTAAGGAAATAGCCGCTGACGAAGCTATGTCAGTGGCAGCGGTGGAAAAGCAGGTCGCGCGGGCGACACTTGAGTTGATGAAGTGGATGGACGGATGGTGACGGGGGAGGCCGGAGACAGGGCGCAGGCGGCAGAAGAAGCCGCGCTGTGGCACACCCGTCTTCAGGGGGAAGATCTGACGTCTGAGGATCTGGCGGCCTTTGAGGCGTGGTTGCAGGCCGATCCTGTGCATGAGGAAGCGTTTGCATCGGCGTCAGATATCTGGAGCCTGTTGCCGGAAGCGGTTTCCGTGACATCAGCGCCCCGTCATATGCCACATAAGGTGGCGTCGCGTCCGATGTGGCAAGGGTTGGCTCTGGCGGCCTGTTTACTGTTGTCGGTTGGTATTGGCTGGTCGTTTCTGAAGGCCCAGCCGGTTGTGTATGAAACCGGACGCGGTGAGCAGCAGGTGGTAGCGCTTAAGGACGGCACCGAGGTTACGCTCAATACCGACAGCCGTCTGACGGTGCGCTACAGCGGCAAGGGGCGTCAGGCTGTGCTTGAGCGGGGCGAGGCCTATTTTGATGTCAACCCTGATCCTGAGCGTCCGTTCACGGTTAAGGCCGGTGAAGACAGCGTCAGGGTGCTGGGAACGTCGTTTGTCGTGCGCCGTGAACCGCAGGCCTTTAGCGTGACATTGGTGGAAGGGCGGCTTGAGGTGCGCAGCCCCGATCAGCCGGCGGTTGTTCTGGCGGCGGGTGAACGGGCTGTGCGGGCTGACGGTCAGGGGCTTAGGGTTGATCAGCCGCAGGTGCAGGCCGTTACCGCCTGGCAGAAGGGCGAGATCATTCTGTCGGACACCGCCCTGAGCGAAGCGGTGCGCGAGTTCAATCGCTATGCGGAGGTGCCAATTGTTCTGACGGGGGCAGAGGTCGGGGCTTTGCGCATTTCAGGCGTCTTCCAGACCGACAAGGCTGCCGAATTTGCCATGACAGTTGCCGAGCTTAATGGTCTTAGGGTACGTAAGACGGGCGGGACCATTGAACTGACCCGCTAAGGCGTGAAGAGCTGAAGCCGGAATAGAGGGGAATGAACCTTAGTCTGTTAAGCAGTGTCTCTGTTCTGGCGGCTCTGTGTGCCGGTGGGCAGGCCTGTGCGCAGACGGTAACAGACTATGACCTCCCGACACAATCGCTTGAACGCTCGCTGACAGCTGTCGGGGTGCAGGCGCGGGTCAATATCATCTTTTCACCGACGACTGTGGCTGGGCGTGAGGCCAGACCACTTAAGGGCCGTTATACAGTTGATGCCGCCTTACGACAGTTATTGCTAAACAGTGGCCTGGAGGCGGTACACACCTCACGCAATGCCTATATTATACGGCCAGAAGTGAAAGGGCTTCCGCGTCGCGGGTCGGGGTCTGGGCCTGCGCCGGTATCCCCGCCGGTAGCCGTTGAGGTGCCGGTTGTCATCGTGACCGGCTTTCGCAACAGTTATCGGCAATCCCTGCGCATCAAGCGGCAATATACCGGTGTGATTGATAGTATCGTCGCCGAGGATATCGTTAAATTTCCGGATAATAATCTGGCCGAGTCCGCGCAGCGCGTTTCCGGTGTCGCCATTGCCCGTGATCAGGGTGAGGGGCGCTCCATATCGGTGCGGGGGCTGGGGCCGGACTATACGCGTGTTGAGATCAACGGCATGGAGACTCAGGCCGCGACGGATGGATTGACACAAGGTGTCAATCGCGGGCGTGGTTTTGATTTCAATGTCTTCCCTTCAGAACTTTTCAGTCGCATCGATGTAAAGAAAACTTCTGCGGCTGATCAGCCCGAAGGCTCATTAGGGGCCACGGTTGCGCTTCGCCCGCCCAAGCCCTTCGACCAGAAGGGCGACCGGGTCGTGATCGGGGTGCAGGGCAGTTATAATGACCTCAATGAGCGATCCGGAACGCGGGCCTCTGTTCTTGTCAGCAAGCGGCTCAGTGATAACCGGTTTGGCGTTTTGCTGGCGGCGGCCTATGCCCATACGCCTTTGCGAATGCAGGGCGTCAATAGTGGGGGTTGGGAGCAGGCGACGAGCAGTGGCGGATTTTGCATGCCCACTTCGGGGACGGGCGGATTGTGTGATGTGCTGCAAAGCGATCTGGAGGCGTCACTAGGCGCCTATGCCGTGCTCAGTAGCTCTGAGGTCTATCACCCACGATTCTACCGATATACCGACCTGAAGGGTTACACGCAGCGCATTGGGCTGACAAGCACGGTGCAGTGGCAGGTTGCGCCGGATACGTCGGTGGATATTAATTTCCTGGCCTCACGTTTCAAGACCCGTCGGAATGATCATTTTCTTGAGGCCATAGGCTTTAGCCGCAACGCCGCGCAGGGAGGTAAGCCTGAGATTGTACCGCGTCGCGTTGAAACGGATCGGCACGGCGCACTGGTCTATGGGGTTTTCGATAATGTGGACATGCGTTCCGAACTTGCCTTTGAAGATTTCAAGACCGATTTTGCGCAAGCCACGATCATTTTGCACCATAAGCTGACCGACGGGTTGACGCTGAAAACCTATGTCGGGCGTTCACGGTCGCAATTCGACAACAAGGTTGAAATCACGGCCCAGATCGACCGGTTCAATGTCGATAATTATGTGTTCGATACGCGCAGGGGCGGGGCCTTCCGGCCGGAACTGAATTACGGGTTTGACGTTTCTGACCCCGCGCAATGGTATTTTGGCCCGGTCATTCAGCAAGCGGGCGGTACGGGGGCCACGGGGCCTGAAATCCGCCTCAGGCCCAATGGGGTGCGCAATGAATTTGATGTGGCGCAGGTGGCGTTTAATTATGAGTTTGGTCAGGCGCACAGGCTGGACTTTGGCGTGCAGCATAAAATCTATGGTTACCGCTCCGAAAGCTATCGTTTGGAGCAGGGCGAAAGTAACTGGCCGGTTGCTTCGGTCGGAATGGAAACTCTCACCAAGCTCTATTGCGGGCTTGAGCGTCTTAATCCGCCAGAGGGTACGCCCCAATGCTGGCGTGTGCCTGATATTGAGGTGTTCATCCGGGAATATGATCTGCTTTCCAATAGCGGACGGACAAAGCTTTCGCCGTCAGCACCGGCAGCGCGGGTACATAATCATCATGTGATCGAAGACAGTACGTCTGCGTTTGTGCAATTACGTTCGCGGGGGCGGCTATGGGGTAAACCGGTCAGAACGATTGCCGGTGTGCGGGCAGTGCAAACGCGTCAGAGATCGCAATCTTATGCCAATGTGCCGGTTGAGGTAGAGGCGGCGGGTTTCCGGATTATCGGTAGCGACCGCCGCTATACTGACCTTTTGCCGTCATTCAATATGGCGCTGGAGATTAAGCCGGATGCGCTCATACGCTTTAGCGCCGCCCGTGTCATGGCCCGCCCGCCGCTGTCCAGTCTGACGGCACTCACCACTCTGACGGTGAGCGAAGGGCGTCGTGAGGTAACGACCGGTAATCCCTATGTCGAACCGGTACGGGCTACGGCTTTTGATCTGTCCTATGAATGGTATCCGGATAAGGATTCCCTGTTCGCTATCGGGTTCTTTTATAAGGACATTTCGACCTACATACAAAATGTCACCTATGTCGCGCCGTTTAGTGAAATGGGTCTGTCGCCGTCACTGCTTGAAGGGTCCGGGGCATCGGTTACGGATGATTTTCTCATTACGGGCATCATCAACACGCCGGGCGGGCCGTTGCACGGATATGAAATAAGCTATCAGGCCCCCATCAGATTTCTGCCTGAGATGTTTACAGGGCTGGGGCTGAATCTGAACTATACGTTTGTGACCAGCAAGATTGATTATCAACTCAGGCCCGCACTGGGTGGGGGTGTTGTCAGGGCCGATCTGATCAATCTGTCGCGTAACGCCTATAATGCGACCCTCTATTATGAGAGAGGGCCGTTTCAGGCCAGAATCGCCGCCAACTATCGTGATAAATATCTGACGGCGGTGCCGGGCACGAATGGCGCAGATGCGAACGGAGTTGAGGCGGCACGATATTGGGATATGTCGATTACCTATCGCCTGACAGAGCGTCTGACGATGAGTCTGGAGGGGATTAACCTGACCGATGCGCGCCATGTTACGTGGGAGCATACGGATAAGCGCCTTATGGTCGATGGCCGTCTGAGCGGGCGGCAATTCTATCTCGGGCTGCGTTACAGCTATTGAGGCCGGCGGCGCACAGCGCGTCGCGATAGGTGGCATCAAAAAAAATCCAAAAATATGTGTCGGGAATGCGGCGGGTGAACGTCTGGATAATCAGAGTTCATAAGGCTGGAGGCGTGGACGTTTTCCGGCGAGCGTTGTCGCTATTTAAGTAAAAAATTACATATGACTAAATTGTTCTCATATATAACTGAGAATAATTTAGCATGATTGTGTTTAAATAAATTGTTTTTCAAATTTAATCGTGTTGTTTGCGGGCAACAAATAAGGTTAAATCTATTTAATGCTTATTATTTTTTAAAAACGTACTTGATATGTGAAAAAGTTAGCGCTAACAAATTTGCTTCTTGCGGGAAATTGTTGTTATTTGAAATGACACCGGTTTCCCCGATGAGCGCACTATTAAAAAAGAAAACGGCCTGACCGTTTTCAAATAACAGGGATGAAAAGACATGAGCAGTTTACGTGGGCGTACGCGCACTATGCGTGGCGCATTGCTGGCCGGGATTTCTGTAACCGCCGCCATGGCAGCGTTTCCTCTGGCCGCTACGGCGCAGGAAGCAGCGGCGGACGGGGATGTTACTACGGTTGTGGTGACGGGCTATCGGGCCTCGCTTCAGAGCGCTATTACCTTAAAGCGTAATGCCGATGTGATGATGGATGCCATCAATGCCGAAGACATTGCCGACATGCCGGATTCCAACCTTGCGGAATCCTTGCAGCGTATTCCGGGTATCTCCATTGACCGTGACAATGGCGAAGGTCGCCAGATCAGTGTGCGCGGTTTGGGTGGCGATTTCACCCGGGTGCGTATCAACAACATGGAAGCCCTGTCGACCGGCGGTTCCAATGATGCGGGTTCCAGCCCTAACCGTTCGCGGGCCTTTGACTTTAACGCCTTTGCGTCGGAGCTGTTTAATTCGATCCGTGTGCGTAAAACGGCTTCAGCGGAAACTGATGAAGGGTCGCTGGGGGCTACGGTTGACCTGATCGCCGGACGTCCGTTTGATTATAAGGGTGATGCCTTCGCCTTTTCGATTGAAGACTCCTATTATGTCAACGGCAAGACGCACAATCCGCGTATGGCCGGTCTGTTCTCGAAGCGCTGGGCCGATGGACGTCTTGGGTTTTTGATGTCTGTTGCCTATGCCGAGCGTAATTCCGAGGATGATCAGTATCGCCGCGGCGTCGGGGCATCGGATTATACCTATCGTGGTTCGACCTGGGCGGGGGATGAGCTTCCCGGACGGGCCGGTTTCGCTGCGCCTACGGGAACGGATTTCCGGGTCCGTGTCCCGGGAACGACCGATCAGTATTATGATCCGTTCGAGTATAACCCGACGGCAAAAGCGGCTATGACGGGTTCGAACCCTGAGGCTTATGCCAAGCTGTATCCGAATTGTGCGGCGGCCGAGGCGGCAGATCCCGACACGCTTACGCCGACGTCTCCGGGGTGTAATGATTCTCTGGTGCGTTTCCCCGCGCTGCCGTCTATTGAGCAGAAAGACACGACCACAAAGCGGCTTGGGGTTACCTCATCGTTCCAGATGCAGCTTTCGGCCAATACGCGCTTTACGATCGATGGCCTCTATTCGAAGTTTGAGAGTGAATCGACCAACTATCAGCTGTCGCCGGTGGGTCTGAACCGTAACAATACGAATGCGCTCTTTAACCACGGTATAAGCCTGCCAACCGCAGCCAATCCGAATCCTAATCCTATCGACAATGGTCTCTCCGAAGCCCAGCGTCGCGGTCTTTATCCCAACCTCTGTACGGCGCGTCCGGAAACAGCTCTCGCAGCCGCCATTGACTGTGGTCAGTCCTATTATGGTGGCGCATTGGCTCCGGGTTTCGGCTATAGCTATAATCCGAAAAACCTTGATACCTACGACTATTATACCAACGCTAATTCGCCCTATTACACCAATCCGGCATCTGTTGGTTTTGGTACCTATACGGCCGGTAATCTTGCTTTCCGTGACTCGCTGATCGGGCGTCCGGCGACCAAGGTTCTGGCGGCTGAAGTCAATGGCGGCAATGCCGAATATCTGGAGCTTCAGAATGTTGACTGGCGGTCAGGGGCTGACCGCGGGGCCTATACGACCGAATTCGCTCAGGCTTCGGTAGAGCTGACGCATCGTTTCAGCGACCGGTTCTCGGGGACCTTCTCGGCGGGTCTGTCGGAATCGACCAACTTCATGACGGGTCTGCTGGTTGAGTTCAATAATATGGACGAGCAGGGCGTTTTCGTATTTGACGAACGCGGCGGTGGCTCCATGCCGGTGTTTAATGCCGGTTTCGATGCGGCTGATCCTGCCAACTGGGGTATCGTCAAGGGCTTCTCGGCCATGCGTAACTATACGCGTGAAACCATCAATGAATATAAGGGCGCCAAGGCTGATTTCAGCTATGACTTCAACGACAATCTGACCTTTAAATTTGGTGTCGTTGGCCGTCAGTTTGATTTCTCGACCGACCAGTATGAACGTCAGAATGATGCCATCAACCCGACCGAGCTTGAGGCGGGTGTGAGCAGCGCGTCACTGGGGCGGGTGATTAACTTTGGTGACGGTCTGGACGTACCGGGTGGTACCACCACCTCGTTCTTTGT
>JBCEBX010000031.1:0-7127 GCA_039206455.1 Asticcacaulis sp. | reverse complement strand
CACTCTCAGGGCCTCTATCCCGATACACTGGTCATGGCCAGCTATGCGGTCGGGGCCTCAGCCTCAGAGCTTTGGATGCAGCCGCGCTCGGCTTTCCATGTCACCGGCATTGCCACTGAAAACCTGTTCTATAAGCGCGCCTTTGACAAATACGGCATCTCGCCCGAGATGGAGCAACGGCACGAATATAAGAACGCCGTCAACCCCTATCTCCACAGTGATTTTACGCCCGCGCACCGTGAAGCCACCCTGTCCATGCTGGGGGGGATCTACGATTCCCTGACCCATGCCGCGGCGCAGGATCGCCCGGACAAGAAACGCGACGCAACGGCGCTCAAGACCGTGCTTGAAGCCGGCCCCTACAGTGCCGAACAGGCGCTGGAACTGGGCCTGATCACCAAAATCGGTCAGGTGAATGAGGCCGAACGCGAAGCCCTGTCCAAGGGCGACGCCAATACCGCACTTCTGGATGTACGCGACTACAACCGCATGTCGACCTCCAGCGGATCGGTGACCATCGCCGTCATCAACGCCGAAGGCCCGATAATGACCGGAAAAGGCGTTCCGCAAGCCTTTGGTGGCGACGCGCAGATCCTGTCTGACGACACCTCCAAAGCCTTTTATGATGCCATTGATAATGACAGCGTAAAAGCCATCATCTTCCGCGTGTCATCACCCGGCGGCACCGACACCGCCTCCGAACAGATTGCACAGGCCGTAAAGGCGGCCAAAGACGCCGGCAAGCCGGTCATCGTTTCCATGGGCGATTATGCCGCGTCCGGTGGTTACTGGATATCTGCGGATGCCTCCGCCATCGTCGCCAACCCGTCAACCCTGACGGGCTCGATTGGCGTCTATGGCGGCAAGCTGGCTATCGGCGATGCCTTAAGCCGTTTCGGTCTTGATATGCGCCAGATTGGCGTCGGTGGCGACTATGCAGGGGCCTATGCGGCAGGCAAGGAATTCACCCCGGCCCAGAAGGCCTCGATTTCCGGCTGGATCGATCAGGTCTACGAGGCCTTTATCCAGAAGGTTGCCAAAGGCCGCAATCTCGCCCCCGAAAAAGTGCGCGACATTGCCAAGGGTCGCGTCTGGACCGGCGCTCAGGCGCAAAAAATCGGTCTTGTCGATAAGCTTGGCGGTTTCTACACCGCTGTGGATGAGGCGAAAAAACTGGCCAAGATCAGTGACAATACCAAGGTCAAGCTGGTCAATTACCCGAACCACAACTCGCCCTTCGCCGCGTTCGGGGCTGCCGCAGATTCGGCCACCAATGGCCTTAAGGCCCTGTCCTTCTTCGGCTGGGCCATGAGCGACCCGCAGGCCGAAGCGGTGATGCGTGACGTCAAACGCGCCCGTATGCAGGAAGAAGGTGCTAACGTACTGGCCCCCCAGCCGTACTAAGCCCCCCAGCCGTACTGGGCACCATTGGCATATCCTGCGCCACAGCCTGTGACGTCACCGGCACCCTTACGGCGTAGCCCATCACCGGCTCTGGCGTGCATCCGGCCGCAATCAGATGTGCCATAAACAGACACAACCACGCCGTCGCCACATAAAGCGCACGTCTTGACACAAAATGGATCAGCCCAAGCCACATAATCGTCCCCATCGCCGGATTGCGACAAGGCTTAAGCAATTATTAAGCCTGACGAAGGGCCTGAAGGGCCTCAGGCCCTTCACCCGTTAGCCCCGAGGCAGATACCGCCTTATAATGCTGAAATAAGCTTCACCAGCTTCGTGACCCGACGGCAATTGCCCCCCAGATCAACCGGCTCATGACGGCTGACCGAACGCACATCGGTCCCGTTAGGTTCCATACGCACCACGACATCGGACTTAAAACCAAAATAAGGGTCTTCGTAAAACGCCTCTACCCGCCAGTCGGAACGGCCAAACACGACATAGCCCTCGTCTTTGAGAATTTCGACGACCCTTTCGACCGGTGCCCGTCCGGCAACGGTTACCGCACCGGCACAGGTCTGCGCATTGATATCGGCCACACGCCGACCTGCCCATTCATAGGACATCCCCTTCGGCACCACCGGATTATCCGTGACCGGATGGGCATCCGCCCCGCGCGCCTCAATCAGTTTCGCCGAAAACGTTACCGGACGCTCCCAGTTGGTCGAAACGTCATATATGGGGGGATATGCTCTCAGCCGCTGCTCATAGGCATAATAGCCCGCCAGCACCAGCCCCGAAACAAACACCGCCCCCAGTGCCCACGGCCCGTATTTTTTCGGATTAAGAAAAAGCGAAATCAGAAGCGACAAGACCGAGATAATCGCCACCACCGTGGCAAATTTCGGAATGCCCCCAAGCGTGATCGTCCGAAACCCCAGTTCATAGCTGAACACGCCGACATTGGTGGCCATCATGGTCGCAACCAGCGCCACAGGTGCCACAAAACTCAAGCCCAGCACCAAAGGGGCCAGCCCCCGTTTTGCCTTACGACGCGGCTGTTCTGTTTCCGGTATAGTCTCCGTCACCCGACCTGCTCCCTGTCGTGACTTCCCCCCATTACTCAGGCATACAGGGGCTACGTCACGGTCATACTTACTAAAGGCGAAATTTAGAGAACATTCCCCGACAAATTTCAACCAGCACGGCCACTAAAAACCGGATTAAAGGTTTGAGTGCCGCACCCATAGTGCCGGATCAATCTCTGGTTCTACTTGACGCTCCGCCACACGTATATCCGCATCAGACACATCGTTTTTGCGTGCGGCCACCCGCTTCAGGCGCACCTCAACCGGCACATCCATCCAGATGGCCTGAAACGCAAATTCACCGACCAGAGCCTTTGCCTTACGCACATAGCGGTCATCGCGGAACGTGGCATCGAGAATCACCGACACCCCGCTTTTCAGAATCCTCCCTGCCTGATCAAGCATATGCCGGTACACCCGCTCTGTCTCCGCCGCCCCATAGGCCTCAGGCGGCAACCGCTCAAGCGACGGCGTCTGCCACAAACGTTTGCGTATCTCGTCACTGCGCAGGATGACTGTTCCGGCGGCATGGTCCTGTGATGCCGCCAAAGCCCGCGCATACCAGCTCTTGCCCGATCCCGATAAGCCACCGACGCAGATCAGCTCAGGCCTTGCCCCCTCCAGAAACCGGTGCGCCGCCCCAAGATAGCGTTTCGCCTGATCCATGCCCCCGGCATGGGCCGACACATGACAGCGGACGCCAGCCCGTATCGACATATAAAGCGGCAGAAGGCTTAAGGCTTCATACAGCCCCACCTCACCTTCTTGCCGCGCAACCGTCTCCAGATAGGCATTCAACACGCGGCTGGCGGCGGCGTGATGGCCCCTCACCTCCAGATCCATCAGCAGAAAGCCGATGTCATACAGCACATCGATCTGCATCAGCCGTTCATTGAACTCGATACAGTCAAACAAAACCGGCGCATTATGTTCGATCAGTATATTGCCCAAATGCAGGTCGCCATGACAGCGACGAATATGCCCGCTGTCAAAGCGCGCCAGCACCTGCGCCTCATGCTTTTGATAGACCGCATGCAATCGCCGGTGATAGGCGTCCACCGCCGCAGGTCCCAGATACTCCGAAAACGATTCTATATGTTTCTGATTGGAACCAATAACATATTCGGAATTCTTCGCATGGAGTCTATCCTTGCTCCGATCGGCCTGCGCATGAAATGAAGCCACCTCGCGCCCCAGAGCCTCCATCAGTTCAGGCTCAGGCTCCCATCCTTCGGCCTGCCCCTGCTCGGCCAGAACCATGGAATGATCAAAGCGCCGCATGACCAGCACCGGCTCCCCATTCACCTCTTCCAGGCGGCGATAGATATCCGCTGCCGTCCGCCGGTTCAGGTGCAACTCCTTCCCCAAAGCCTCACGACGTTTATCGGCCGTAGTGAAATCGAGAAAACCGAAATCAACCGGCTTTTTGACCTTAAAGGCCTCGTCCCCTTTAAGGACTACGGTCGCGCAAGAGGTTTCAATCACCTCATCGGCTCCTTCGGTCAGAAGGGTCAGCACCCGTTCCAAAGCCCTATCTGTCATCCTTGACCTTTACCCTACAAAACCCGATAGCTTCTCTATGACCTTAATTGCTGATCTTCTACCGCCTGCACATAAAAAAGCGCTGATTTTCGACTGTGACGGCACATTGGCCGATACGTTTCCGGCGCATTACCGCGCTTTTAAATCCGCCTTCGCCCCCTATGGCATTGATTTTCCCGCGACCTTTTATGCCGCCCGACTGGGCCTGTCACGCAGCAAACTGCTTGAGGCCTTCCGTCTGCACTCCACCACCCCATTTGACGTTTCAGCCATAAGCGAAAACAATACGGCCCTGTTTGTTGAGCATATGGGGGCCGTCAAGGCCATTGCCCCCATCGAAGCCCTTGTCCGCCATTATCATGGCCAGATGAAACTCGGGGTCGCCTCTGGCGGTCAAACCGCCATTGTCACCGCCACCCTGAAAGCCATAGACCTTTACCCTATGTTCGACACTGTGGTGACTTTTGAAGACACCGGCATCGGCAAACCCGCCCCTGACCTTTATCTCAGGGCCTGTGAAAACCTTAAGGTCGCCCCCGCTGACGCCCATGCCTACGAAGACACAGACGAAGGGCTTGAGGCCGCCCATGCCGCAGGCCTCAGTGTGACCGACATCCGTCCCTTCTATAGTCCCGACCCATCGCTTTGGTAGCCTATGGATAAAGCTTGGACTGCCGCCACCCCTCACCGGCACGCTCGAATTTCACCCGATCATGCAGCCTGAACGGCTTGTCGCGCCAGAATTCGATAAATTGCGGCACAATGCGAAACCCCGTCCAGTGCGGCGGACGTTCCACCTTGCCCAGTCCGAACTTCAGGCCATATTCGGCAATACGCTTTTCCAGCGCAAACCGGCTTTCAAGCGGACGTGACTGTTCCGACGCCCAGGCCCCGATCTGCGAATTGCGCGCCCGTGAGGCAAAATATTCATCCGCCTCAGCCGCACTGACCGGCTCAGCCGCTCCCCGGATGCGCACCTGACGGTGCAGGGATTTCCAGTGAAACAATAGGGCCACCTGCGGGTTGGCCAATATCTGCTGGCCCTTGGCGCTTTGGGTATTGGTATAGAATACAAACCCCTGCGCGTCGAAATCCTTGAGCAACACCATGCGCACGTCCGGCAGTCCATTTTCATCGACCGTCGCCACGGCCATGGCGTTCGGGTCATTCGGCTCTTTTGCCCGCGCATCACTCAACCATTGACCAAACAGCGTAAAGGGTTCGGACGCCTCAATCTCGGCCTCATGCGCGGCATGGGCATCGGCATAGTCTGGGCTGGGGGGGATCAGATCGGAACGGGACATGGTACCTCAGGAACATAACGCGTCAAACGAACCCTATTGTAACAGAGAATCACCATCTGTCGCCTTAACCAGTTATTGACCATGTCCGCGTCATAGTGCCGCTTTCTCATTGCTGCGCTAATTTTCCTGAATGCATGTATCTGACGCCTTTGCCCTGCTGGGCCTGACGGACAAAGCCACTGCGGCGGATATTCGCACAGCTTTCCGCCATCATGCCATGGCCGCCCACAGGCATGGCGACGGGCAGGACAGACTGCGTCAGCTTATTGCCGCCCGTGAAATCCTCACAAACAGTGTAAACAGCCTCCCCCAAGACATTGTTATTTCTTACGAAACAAAAATCCTTGCACTTACGCCCCTTCAGGCCCTGCACGGGGGTGAACTGACCCTGGCCGTCCCGATGCCGCTTGAGCTGATCGATGATCGCCAATCAGGCCAAAGCCTGATGCACCAGCAAAACCTGACCTTGAGCCTCCCCGCCGGTTTACGGCATGGCGAAACCGCACAGCTTCTCGCCGCCCAGACCGGTCTGGCGCGCCACAGCTTCACCATAGAAATCCCCCCTCAGGACACGCTTAGCGTCAGCGGCGATGATCTTTGGATGAACCACAGGCTTGATCCCTCAGCATTGCGTTTCGGGGGGCTCATCGACATAGATACCCCGCATGGCCCGCAATCCGTGCCTATACTGCGTGGCACCCCTTCCGGTGCCTGCCTGTGCCTGAAACACAAAGGCCTGCCGGCCACCGATACCCGCCCACAGGGTCATCTCTATATCCGCCTTGAGGCCGTTGCGGCCCCGATGCGCCCGGCGTCCGACCTGTTGAGCGATTTTCAGAAACGCTGGGCGTAGCCAGGCGCATTCCAAAAAGTGTTCAGCGGTTTTTGGATCAAAATGCGCAACAAGACAAAAACGGACAGCGTTGATCCAACCCTATCGGATCAACGCCTAAGTTAAAATTTGCGCCCTGTTTTAAACTGGTCTAATCCAGAGCCTTATTTCTTTTAAGCCTGCCCGTTCGGATATCATGTCGCATAACAGCTTTGGTCACCTTTTCCGCGTCACCACCTGGGGCGAAAGCCACGGCCCGGCGCTTGGCTGCGTCATTGATGGCTGTCCGCCGAATATCGACCTGACCGAGGCCGATCTGCAAGGGGCACTCGATCGCCGCAAACCGGGTGGCTCACGCTTTGTCACCCAGCGCCGCGAAGCCGACGAAGCCAAAATCCTGTCAGGCGTGTTTGAAGGCAAGACCACTGGCACGCCGATTTCCATCATGATCGAAAACACCGATCAGCGCTCAAAAGACTATGGCGAAATCGCCCGCCAGTTCCGTCCGGGCCATGCCGACTATACCTATTTTGCCAAATATGGCATCCGTGACTATCGTGGCGGTGGCCGCTCCAGCGCCCGTGAAACCGCTGCCCGCGTTGCCGCCGGTGGCGTGGCCCTCAAGGTGCTGCAAACCCTGTTTCCGGCCCTTAAGGTGCGAGCGGCGCTTGTGCAGCTTGGGATTCACGCCATCAACCGCGATCAGTGGGACTGGGCGCAGGTCGATCAAAATCCCTTCTTTTCTCCCGATCCCTCAAGCCTTAAGCTGTTCGAAGAATATCTCGACAGCATCCGTAAGGCCGGTTCCTCAATTGGTGCCGTCGTTGAGGTACAGGCCGAAGGCGTCCCCGCCGGTTGGGGCGCACCGATCTATGGCAAGCTTGATTCCGATCTGGCCATGAACCTGATGTCGATCAATGCCGTCAAGGGCGTGGAGATCGGCGAGGGTTTTGCCGC
>JBCEBX010000030.1:0-7129 GCA_039206455.1 Asticcacaulis sp. | reverse complement strand
TGAATTCCTGACCGGCCCTGCTGATGTCTCTGCCGCCGGTGTGCTGATTGCCCGTTGCGCCGGTAAGGACAAGTATTTTCAGGTGATCGATGCCGTGATGCGCTCTCAAAACGAAATCTTCACTTCGGGCGATTCCAAAGGCGTTCTGATGCGCATTGCCTCATCGGCAGGCCTGTCGGAAGAGCAGTTCACGCAATGCGTAAACGACCCCGAAGGCGTAAAGCGCATCAACGACAATATGGAAACCTACGTCAAAACCTATAATATCACCGGTACGCCGTCGTTCTTCATCAACGACAAGAAATACGAAGGTGATATTACTGATCCCAACGCGCTTGGGGCTGCGCTTGATGCCGCTCTGGCCGAGGCGAAATAAGCATGAACCTCTCGGTCCGGCATAGCCGCAAACTCGGAGCGCTGGTCCTCGCTGGCGCCATCATCAGTGTCGCGGCGACCCTGGCCTTTCAGGTTTTCGCCGACACGAAACCGGTTCTGATTTCGCCTTCTAAAGGCTCGGATAAGGCACCGGTTACCCTTATCGAATATGGCTCTGTAACCTGTAGTCATTGCGCCAATTGGCACAAGACGGGCCTGCGCACCATCGAGAAAAAATATATCCGCACCGGTAAGGTCAGATATGTTTTCCGCGAAGTGGCCACCTCGCCTGCGCCTGTGGCCTTTGGCGTCTATCTGATAGGTCACTGCGCCGCCAATAAGAAGACGTTGTTCGGTACCGGCGGTGAAAAAGCCTATTTCACCGTGATCGACGGCTTTTTTGCCAACTACGATAAGGTCATGGAGACAGGTGACGCCCAGCCAACGCTCAAATCTCTGGCCAAAAAGGCGGGCCTGTCCACGGCTGAATACGATGCCTGCCTTAAGGATGAAGCCCTGCTTGAGGCCATTTCATCGCGTATGCAAAACCGTATGGAAGCCGATGATGTCAAAGGCACACCGTCGTTTTTCGTCAATGGCAAGCGCGTCAGCGGCCATGGCCTGAAGGACGTCGAAGCGGCCATACAAACCGCACAAAAAGCGCAATAGACGTCAGGTGCGGTTTGCAGTTTCAACGGCTGAAACTTTCAGGCTTTAAATCCTTTGTTGAGGCCACGGAATTTCGCATTGAGCCCGGCCTGACGGGCATTGTCGGGCCAAACGGTTGCGGCAAATCAAACCTCCTTGAGGCCCTGCGCTGGGTCATGGGGGCTACCTCTGCCAAGGCCATGCGTGGCGCGGGCATGGACGATGTAATCTTCGCCGGATCGGACAAGCGCCCGCCACGCAGCCATGCCGAAGTTACCCTCACTATTGACAACAGCTCCCGTCTGGCCCCGCAACCCTTTACCGATCAGCCGGTGCTCGACATTGCGCGGCGCATAGATCGCGGTCAGGGGTCAACCTATCGCGTTAATGGCAAGGAAGTCAGGGCACGCGACGTTCAGCTTCTGTTTGCCGATGCCTCGACCGGTGCCAATTCTCCGGCTCTGGTGCGTCAGGGGCAGATTTCCGAACTGATTGCCGCCAAACCACAAAACCGCCGTCGCGTGCTGGAAGAAGCCGCCGGTGTCTCCGGCCTGCATACCCGCCGCCACGAAGCCGAACTGCGCCTCAGGGCCGCTGAAACCAATCTGTCGCGTCTCGATGACATATCCCGCGAACTCGATTCGGCCCTGTCGCGCCTGAAACGTGAAGCCCGTCAGGCCGATAAATACAAGAAAATATCGGCAGAAATCCGTGCCTTGCAAAGGGCAATCTGGCACGCCAAATGGCTTGAGGCCATTACCGCTTTTCAGGCCGCCAATGCCGATATGCAGGCACAATCCCGTCAGGTTGAACAAACCGCCAGCGCCGTAACTCAGGCCCAGATTACCGCCCTGAACGCCGCTGAAGCCATAGGGCCTTTGCGCGAAGAAGAATCCGTTGCCGCAACCATCACCCACCGTCTGAATATCGAAAAAGAACGCCTGGACCTTGAGGCGCAACAGGCACAGACCGAGATCGAACGCCTGAAAAGCGATCTGCGTCGGCAACAAACCGACCATGCCCGCGAGCTTGAACTGGCCGAAGACGGCAAAAGCCAGATCGCCCGCCTGACCGATATGCTTGAGCGCGTACGTGAAGACATCAAAGACGCCCCGTCGCGCGAACCGGAACTGAAGGCCGCCGTGCTGATTGCCGAGGGCGAACGCGTCGAAGCCGATCAGCGCATCGAAGAACTGGCGGCGGAACTGGCAGCCCTGACCGAGCGCCAGCGCCTTGAAAGTACACGCCTGAAAGAGGCTCAGACACGCTTTGAACGTCTGCTGGCCCAGTCCAATCAGGCCGAGCGCGACAAGCAGGCTCTGGGTCTGTTTGACCACAGCGCTCTTAAAACGCTTCAGGACGCCACACTTACCGCTCAGACCACCCTCGATGCCGCCCGCGAACTGGCCGAGACGCTGGAAAGCGAACGCCCAACGCACGTCAATGCAGAAGCGCAGGCGCGCAAGGCAGTGCGTGATATCGAAGACCGGCTGGGGCGTCTGACGGCTGAGTCACGCGGATTGGCCCAGATACTCAATACCAATGCCCACAAGGCGTCGAAGCCTGTGCTCGATACGGTGCGCGCCGATAAGGGTTATGAACTGGCGCTCGCCGCCGCGCTCGGGGATGATCTCAATCTCAGCCTGTCGAAACGCAGCGTACAGGACTCACTTGCCTTCTGGAGTGAGGACTTTGCCTCCGAAGCCGTCCTGACCGACCTGAAAAATCTGGGCGTCAGGCCACTGACGGAGGTGGTCACCGCTCCCCCTGCCCTTGCCCTGCGCCTTAAAGCCATCGGCATTGTCGATCAGGCACAGGGCGATGACCTGCAATCACGCCTGCCTGTGGGGGCGCGCCTTGTGTCCATCGAAGGCGATCTGTGGCGCTGGGACGGTATGATTATCCGCGCCAGGGCCCCAAAGCCCGCCGCCATACGCTTGTCGCAACGCACACGCTTTGAGGAGTTGGAAAACGAGATTGATGGGCTGAAACCGCAACTGGCAGACGCGCAGACACGGTTGACGGAGGCCACCAACCGCCTGAAAGACTATGAAGACCGCCTGCGTCAGGCCCGTCAGAAACTACCGGAACTTGAGCGCGATCTGCGGCTCAAGGTGAGCCAGTCCGAAGAAAAACAACGCGCCAAGGCCCAGCATGAGGTGCGCCTCGAAGGCCTTGAGGCGACGCTTAAACGGCTTGGGGACGAACTGCGTGAGGCCAAGACCACCTATGAACAACTGGCGGACGCGCAATCGACACCGGAAAACCTGTCGGAACTGAATGACACCCTGATCGCCACCCGTCAGCAGGCGCAGGAAAAGCGTCAGGCCGTCCTGTCGGCACGCTCCGCATTGGATGAAGACAATCGCAACCGTACCGCCCGCGAAGGGCGCGAACGTAACCTCAGCCGCGACCTCAACGACTGGACGCGCCGCCACGCCGACTCAGGGGCGCGGGTGGCAAAATTGTTGGCTGAACAGGAACAGACGGCCTCATTGCTGCAAAAGGCCGAAGCCGCACCCGACAGCTTTGAAACCCGACGCCTGCAACTTGTTGATTCGCTGCATCAGGCCGAAGCACGCCTCAATGCCGCCCGTGAAGCCCTAAGTCAGGCCGAACAGGCCAAACGAGACGCCGATCAGGCCGAGAAAACGTCAGAACAGGCGGCGTCTCAGGCGCGTGAGCATCGCGCCACGGCTCTGGCTCGCCTTGAGGCCGCGACCACTAAAAAGGACGAAATCACCAGCCTGATTGCTGATCAGACGGGCGATACGCCTGAAGCACTCGGTCATAAGCTTAAGGAAGAAGCCATTGCAACCCCTGCCGACGCGGCAGGTGCCGAATCACTGCTCTCAGGCCTTGAGCGCGAGCGCGATCAACTGGGGGCCGTGAACCTCAGGGCCGAGGAAGAGGCCAGTGAATATCAGGAGCGCCTTGAAAACATAAGCCGTGAGCGCATTGACCTGACAACCGCCATCGGCAAACTGCGAGACGGGATTGATGAACTGAATGCCGAAGGCCGTGAGCGGCTTCTGGCAGCTTTTGAGGTCATCAACGCCCATTTCAAAACCCTGTTTGTTGCCCTGTTCGGCGGCGGCTCAGCGGAATTGCGGCTCGTCGAATCAGACGATCCGCTTGAGGCCGGCCTTGAAATCTATGCCTGTCCCCCCGGAAAGCGGCTTTCGACCATGAGCCTGATGTCCGGTGGCGAACAGGCCCTGACGGCTACGGCCCTGATTTTCGGGGTGTTTCTGGCCAATCCAGCCCCCGTTTGCGTGCTCGATGAAGTCGATGCACCGCTTGATGACGCCAATGTCGATCGTTACTGCCGTCTGCTGGCGGAAATGCGCACCCGCACCCAGACGCGGTTTATCGCCATCACCCACAACCCTGTAACCATGGCACGGATGGACAGATTATTCGGTGTGACCATGGCAGAACGCGGCGTATCACAGCTGGTCAGCGTTGATTTATCTCAGGCCGAAGCCCTCGTCAGTGAATAGAAACCACTGAACAGATGCCTTAAGTTTTTGTCCTGACGCGCTTTTAAATCCCAAAAGGGCATCATACTTTTGGGAAAGCGCTCTAATAATCAAATAGATCAACTTTCTGTCATTGCGTTGCTTGACCTTTTAACGCACTACGATTAGGTTCCGCGCCGTTCGAAACAGGGTAGCGGCCTCAAAACCGTTCACCTGCCTGCAAAGTTCTGAACATGACACATGATCCCGATCAGCAAGACTCCGAACTGGAGAAGCTTGAGGATATCGACCGGAAGCTTAAAGCCATAGAGGCCCGCAAATCCGCGAAGACATCTTCTCATGCTGAAAATGAAGTGGGCGCCGGTAAGGGCTATCAGGCTCTGGGCGAACTTCTCGGGGGTATATTTGTCGGTCTGGGGCTTGGGTGGCTAAGCGATACCTATCTGAACACCGGCCCTTTCGGTGTTATTGCCGGAACCATCGGCGGGATGATTATCGGGGTTTATCTGGTTGCCAAAAGCGCCAATGGCCGTAGTCGCCAGGATTCGAAAAAAGATTAAGGCCGCGACTTTGTGCGGTTTCTAGTGCTTAAATATAGATGAGGTTGAGGGCTTATGGCCGATCCGTTGCACCAGTTCCAGATTCAAAAAGTCGTGGAACTTCCGGCGTTTGAAGTTGCGGGTATCCCTGTTGACCTGTCAATTACCAACTCGGTTCTGGCGATGATGTTTGCTGTCGCCGCTGTGATTGTTTTCTTTTCGCTTTCCACCGCCCGCGCCGGGATCATTCCCGGTCGCGGACAGGTGATGGCCGAGGGTCTGTTCAAACTGGTAGATGACCTGACCGAGTCCATTATTGGTCATGACGGTCGCGCCTTCTTTCCGTTCGTCTTCACTCTGTTTTTGTTTGTCCTGAGCTGTAACCTTATCGGGATGACCACCTATTTCACGGCCACATCACAGCTGGCAGTCACCCTTACCCTTGCGCTTCTGACTATCGGTACAGTGATCGTGGTTGGCGTGCTGCGCAACGGTCTGGGCTTCTTCAAGTTGTTCTGCCCATCCGGCGTTCCCCTGCCGATCCTGCCAATCCTTATCCCGATTGAAATCATTTCGTTCCTGATGCGTCCGATCACCCTTACCTTGCGTCTGTTCGGTAACATGGTTGGTGGCCACATCGTTATGAAAGTCTTTGCAGGCTTCATCGTGTCTCTGGCGTCTCTGGGCTTTCTGGGGTATCTCGGCGGCTTCGTGTCTCTGTTTGCGGTCGTAGCCCTTACCGCGCTCGAATTCCTTGTCGCCTATCTTCAGGCGTTCGTGTTCGCGGTTCTGACGTGCGTTTACCTCAATGACGTGGTCAATCTTCACGACCACTAATTACCTAATACTGTCTTTCTGATCCCTACTTCTGGAGTTTAAAATGGATCTCACGGCTTACAAGTTTATCGGTGCTGGTCTCGCTATGCTCGGTATGATCGGCGCTGGCGTCGGTCTCGGCATCCTGTTCGGCAACTTCTTCCAGGGTGCCATGCGCAACCCTTCGGCTGCCAAGTCGCAACAAACCAACCTCTTCATCGGCATGGCGCTGACCGAAGCTCTGGGCATTCTGGCGTTCGTTATCGCCATCATGATCCTGAACGGCTAATTCAGCCTTTTGCCTGAATTTAACGGCGGGTCAGGCTTGAAATATCAGTCTGATCCGCCCGTTTGTTACAGACCCTGACTTCGCAAATCCTGTTTTGCGGATCATAAAGGATCACTCCATGAGCGTTACCTCAAGTTCTGAGGCACCGGTGACCACGGTCGCTACGCTTGAGCCAATTGTTACCGCACCGGCTTCGGCTGAAGCGGCTCATGATGCGGCTCATGCGGACAGTCACGCCGCGACAGCCCACACCGAAGAAGTCCACGGTCACGGCGATGCACACGCATCGGGCGGCCTCCCTCAGTTCCAGATGGAACACTGGGCCGGTCAGATGGTGTGGCTGGTTATCCTGTTCGGTATTCTGTTCCTGCTGATTGCCAAGGTGTTTGCGCCTCGTCTGCGCAAGGTTATCGATAATCGCGGTTCAACCATCGCCGAAGACCTCGCCAATGCCCGTGCCATCCGCGACGAAGCTGAGGCTCAGGCCAAGGCTGCCGCCAGCGAAACCGCTCAGGCTCAGGCCGCTGCGCGTAAACTGGCATCAGACGCCAAGTCAAAGGCTGCGGCTGAACTGGCTGCCGCTCAGGCTGCCGAAGATGCCCGTCTGAACGCGGTTCTGGCTGAATCCGAAGCCCGTATCCGTACGGCCCGTGATGAAGCCCTGTCGCATGTTGCAGAGATTGCGACGGACACCGCTTCGGCACTGGTTGAAAAGCTGACCGGTAAGGCCCCGACCAAGGCCGCCCTGTCCGCAGCCGCCAAGAAAGCGTAGGAGACACCGATGTTTGAAAATCCCGAAACCTGGGTCCGCATCGGCATCCTGTCGTTTTTCGCCCTGCTGTTCGTTCTGAAGGTACCTCAGAACCTCTGGAAGTCCCTCGGGGCCAGTGGTGACGCCGTTCGGGCCGAACTTGATGAGGCCGTACGCATTCGTCAGGAAGCCCAGGCCCTTCTGAACAGCATCAAGGCCCAGCGTCTTG
>JBCEBX010000029.1:0-7130 GCA_039206455.1 Asticcacaulis sp. | reverse complement strand
GGCATTGTCATTGGCACAGGCAATCACCACCGCCTCTTCGACGCCATAGCTGGCCAGAGCCGATGTCACCGGCTCAGACAGGGTGTCACGCTTGGCCACCGCAATCTGACGTACCGGCCCGCCGGTTCTGACAATCTCCGCCAGTTCCGCATCGCTGAAAACCGGCGAATAGGTCAGGAGTGGCACCGCAACCGCAGGCACATCCAGCGCCAGTTTGTGGGCGACATCGACGGGCACCAGACCCGAAGTGCGCAAGGTCACCGCCAGGGCGCGGCGCACCAGTTCGGCGGCATCTTCGGCGACAATACGGATAATATCCTGTGCCGCGGCCCGTTCCTCTGCCGTTAGGGCCGTACCCTCAATCACGCGGCACATCTTATGGGCCGCCACAGCGCGATCATCGGCATTTTCACTTTTGACCAGTCGTTGAATATCCTGTTCGGACAAGATGAGACGCGATACAGACATGGGCAAATCCTTTCGGCTCATGATCAAAAACGGGCGGCAAGATACGCACAGCACGTGGAAGTATTGAAATGAGAAATACCTCCGGATTCTCACGCGGAGCGGTTAATGAAGCGTTTACTTCTGTTACGCATTCACGGGACTGTGTCTAAAGCTGTTAACAAACACATCGTTCCTTTATTTCTACTAACGGCTTGGCAAGGTCTTGGGCGTAAAAACGCCCCATGACCGACACGCCTATCCCCCTGAGTTCCGACCGTATTGCCCTTGATTACGGCTTAAGGGCACAGGTGCGGCTGTTGCCCTATGCACTGGGCTTTTTCGGCATTGGATTACCTATCTATATCTGGTCGGCACTGTCGTTCCTGCCGCCGGTGATGATTGGCCTTAATCTCTGCCTCTTTGCCGTTTTATGGCTGGCCTTCTTTCTGATGAAACCGGCCCTGAAGGTAGAGGGGGCGACGGAAACGCTTGAGCCGGAACGGATAGACACGCGCCTGCGCCAGCAATGGCTGTGCGGCGGCCTGTGGGCGCTGGGGGTGATGGTGATCTCGCTCAATGTCGCCGACAGCGGCCCGGATGCGATTGTCTTCCTGACGGTCTGCGCTGGTGCTGCCGCAGGCATCATCTTCTTCAGCGCACCGATTCTGATTTTTCTGCTGACGCTTGGCCCGATGGCCATGGCGGGCCCGATCATTGCCCTGCACACCCTGCCAGCGGATGGGGGCGCGGGCGCACTGGCGCATCTGGTGACCGCAGGCCTCAGTCTGGCGCTCGCTTTCGGGCTGGTGCTCAACCGGCATTTACGGGAACATTACCTGCTCGAATATCGCCAGCTGAAGCTGTCGCTTGACCGCGAACAGATGCTGAAGACCCGTGACGAACTAAGTCGCGCCCAGATGGCCCTGATGCAAACCCTGTCGCACGAAGTGGCCTCGGCCATGCGCGGACTGGAACTGACCCTGTCCCAGAGCCTCAGTCTTCTGGCCCGCGCACCAGCCCCGAAAAAGCAGGTCGAACAGGCCCTGACGACCGTCAGTCAGGTGCTTGATATGGTGACCAATACGGTCGATGACGGCACGGCCCGCTCAGGCCGCCTGAGCGTCGCGCCTGAACCGGTCAATCTGGCGGCATTAACCGAGGAACTCAGCGTCAACCTTGCCCAGATGGCACGTGCCAAAGGCCTTGAGTTTCAGTTACATCTCCCCACACCCTTGTCTGATGGGGGGCCCGACAAGGGGGCGGTCATTGCCGACCCTCAGCGCGTCCGACAGATACTGACCCACCTTCTGACCAATGCCATTACCTATACGGTCTCAGGACGCGTCAGCCTGAAATATCAAACCGTTTCCGATGGCTATGTCCGGCTTGAAGTCACTGATACCGGCCCCGGTCTGGACGCCGCCGAGCTTGAGCAGGCCTTTGTCCCCTTTGCGCGTATTCTGCGCACCTCATCGGGACATGCGGGCACCGGTCTGGGCCTCAGTTTGTCACGCACACTGGCCGAACTGATGGGCGGACGGCTTGAGGCGCAATCCACCCCGGGTCTCGGATCACGGTTTACACTGGACCTCCCATTTGACACTCAGGCTGAGGCACCGGCACCCGATTCAACTGAGCCAGAGGCAGCCCCTGAAACCCCAGTCAATCAAACCATCCTGCTCTTGGCTGATGACCCGCTTGAGGGCGCCCAGTTGCGCAATCTGCTGGAGGAGATGGGGCATAGGTGCCTCAGCGCAAAAAGCCGCACGCGTGCCCTGTCTCTGGCCCAGCAGGGACGGCTGCACGCCTGCCTGATTGCTACGAATAGCTTTGAAGACCTGTCCCTCCCCCAGAATCGCGACAAGCTTGAGGCTTATTTTACCCGTCTGCGGAACACACAAAGCGAAACCGGCCTCAGGATACTGGCTCTCCTGCCGGACGGCGAACAGGCCGAGGCACTCAGCCACATGGGCGTCCTGCCGCTGCTCGGCCCTGTGTCGTCCGCTGAACTGACCCGTGCCCTGATACCCCGTGCCCTGATACAAAGCGACGCAGAGTAAAAAAATCTGTCACCTCACGACAGGCCTCCAGCGGTAAACAAGCCCCCTTTTGCGCCTGTGACTCAGCTTTTTTCTAAAGGTTTTTCAGACAAAAACTTCTCCGCACTTGGGTCAATATCATTACACACGAAACCATTTTAGTTTCACACGTAACTTAAAAATCTCTTGTGTCAGAAAAATTAACGCAATAAGTCTGCAATCGCAAAAAGCGCGCTCACGCCCCCAAGCGATAGCGCAAGGGATAATTGCACCCAAAAACACAATAATGCGCCACCGCCCTAAAGCGTCTGAGAGCTGGGGCCAGACTTATTTGGAGACTACATGACGGATAATCTTTTTGATCGCGCCCTTGAGCGTCTGGATGAAGCTGCCCGCTTTCTTAATGTCGATGCGGACGTGATCGAAAAGCTTAAATATCCGCAGGAGACGACCAAGGCCCGTCTGGTGGTGCGTATGGATGACGGTTCGCGTCGCTCCTTCCTCGCCTGGCGCTGTCGCTATGACGACACCCGCGGCCCGACCAAGGGTGGCATCCGCTACCACCCCGACGCCTCCGCCGAAGAAGCCGAGACCCTCGCCTTCTGGATGACCTTCAAATGTGCGGTCATGAACCTGCCTTACGGCGGCGGTAAGGGTGCCGTGAAGGTTGACCCGCGCAAGCTGTCGAAAGCAGAACTTGAGCGCCTGTCACGCAGCTACATGCAGGCTTTTGCCCGCGTTATCGGCCCTGAGCGCGACATCCCTGCGCCGGACGTCTACACCAATGCCATGATCATGGGCTGGATGGCCGACGAATATAACAAGATCGTTGACCGTAACGAACCCGGCGTCATCACCGGCAAGCCGATCGCACTTGGCGGTTCGCTCGGCCGTAATGACGCGACCGCACGTGGCGGCTTCTATCTGGTGCGCCATCTGGCCAAGGATCTGAACCTTGATGGCCCGGCCCGCGTCGTCATTCAGGGTTTCGGTAACGCCGGTCAGTACATGGCCGAACTGATGGCTGGTGACGGCCACAAGATCATCGCCGTGTCCGACTCCGAAGGCGCTGTCTATGACGAAAACGGTCTGGACGTCGCGGCACTGATCAAGGCCAAGAATGCCGGTCAGCGCGTCAGCGCCTTTGCCGCTGAAAACGGCCTGAAGGCTATTTCCGGCGACGAACTGCTTGAGATCGAATCCGACGTGCTGGTACCGGCGGCCCTTGAGGACATGATCCACCGCCACAACGCTGACAAGATCAAGACCCGCGTCATCGTTGAGCTGGCCAATGGCCCGATCACCCCTGAAGCCGACGAAATCCTCAACAAGAAGGGTATTGTGGTCCTGCCGGATATCCTCGCCAATGCGGGTGGTGTGACCGTTTCCTATTTTGAATGGGTACAGAACCGTCAGGGCTACGCGTGGGATCTCGAAGAAATCCATGCTCGCCTGCTGAAGATCGTTGAGCGTGAAGGCCGCGCCATCTGGAACATCGCCCAGAAGAACAAGACCAGCGTCCGTACCGCTGCCTATGTTCACGCGCTTGCCCGTCTGGCCGAAGCCATTGAGGCTCACGGCACGCAGGACTTCTTTGCTGACTACTAACCTCTATGATACCTCCCCATCCCGAATGGGGAGGTATTCATCTAAGCTTCATTAAGCTCTCCCTGTTGATTGCCGTTTCAGGACTCAGTTAGCGGTGTCTATGAGTTTACGTATTACGCGATCATAGCGCCTTAAGCGGTTTTCCCGCACTGCGCCCAAAGCCACATATCCAACTTATTTTTTGTGCGTAAAATGACTGCATGTTCGATACCGCCGTCATCGCCGCCCGCTATCGTAAACGCATTGGGGAAATCGCCGCCATCCTCATCCGGTATGGTGCAGACGATCTTGCCCGCAGGCTTGGCCTCTCTGCCCTCCTCAAAGGTGCCACCTCTGAGCGCGATGCGGCCTCACACGACCTGACGGCTCCCGAACGCCTGCGCCTGACCATTGAGGCGCTGGGGCCGGTATTTATCAAACTCGGTCAGATCCTTTCGACTCGCGCTGACCTCCTGTCGCCCGAATGGACTGAGGAACTGGAAAAACTCCAGAGCCATGTCACGCCGGCCCCGTGGGACGAACTGAAAACGCAGGTCGAGGCTGATCTCGGAGCCGCCCCCGCCGATGTCTTTGCCACCTTCGACCCCATCCCACTGGCCGCAGGCTCCATCGCTCAGGTCTATTGCGCCCGCTTGAAAACCGGCGAAGACGTTATCGTCAAGGTCCGCCGCCCCAATCTGCGCCCGCAGGTCGAAGCCGACCTCAAACTGCTGTCCCACCTCGCGGGTCTGATCGAAAACGAAAACCCTGACATTGCGCGCTTTCGCCCCCGGGACATTCTTCGCCACCTCAGCGAAGCCATGCATGAGGAGCTTGACCTCACCGCCGAAGGCCGCAACTGCGAAGCCATTGCTGAAAACCTGAAAGATCAGCCGGACATAGAGATTCCGCCGATTTACTGGGACTATAGCGGCGAAACCCTGCTGGTTCAGGGCTTTGTCAACGGCATCACCCCCACCGACGCCATGGCCATTTCTGACGCGGGCCTGAGCGGCCCGACACTGGCCCAGCGCGGGGCCGAAGCCTTTTTGCACATGGCCCTGATAGACGGCCTGTTCCACGCCGATCCGCACCCCGGAAACCTGAGAGCATTGCCGGATAATCGCGTAGGCTTCATAGACTTCGGCATGGTCGGTCGTCTCGGCGCGCATCGCCGCGAACAGATTCTGACCCTGTTGTCAGCCATGATCAGTGGCAATGCCGATGGCCTTAATGCCGTTCTGCTGGAATGGTCGAACGACCAAACTGATCTGCGCGCCCTCGAAGCCGCCGCCGAGGCCTATGTCGTCAAGCTCAAGACCGGCCCGTTGCAACTGGCGCAGGCCGTCACCGATTTCATGACACTGGCCCGCACGCACGAATTGGTCATGCCGTCCGATCTCGCTTTGTTATTCAAAGGCCTGATTACCGCTGACGGCGTCATGCACCGGCTTGATCCCAACTTCGACATCATCAAGGCCTCCGCTCCGCTGGTCACCCAGACCCTGCGCCAGCGCTTCGGCCTGAAAGCCCTTAAGGGGCAGGCGCAAAACACCGCCCTTGATCTCTATGGTCTGGCGCGCGAAACCCCGTCTGCCCTGCGCCTGCTGATCCACCGCCTGCGTCAGGGCAAAATCCACGCCGCCGTCGAACTTCAGGGCATTGAGCACATAGGCCGTCACATTGAACGCGCCGCCACCCGTCTGGGCGTGGCGATCATCGCTGCCGCCTTTGCCCTGGGTCTGGCCCCCAGCCTCCTTAATACCGGCCCCGAACTGTTTGGCGTTCGCGTCACAGGCTTACTGGCGGTCATGGTCATTATCGGTGGCCTTATCTGGCTCCTGCGACCACGCAAAGACGATTAGAACGGCGTCCCGTCCTTACGCGTAAACACCCAGGCTCCGCCCTCATTCACGGCCTTAAGGTCATCCTGCGGATAGGTCACAACATCTCCCGCTGTACGGTCCCCAACCTCCAGATAGATCGCCATCTCATCTGACCGGTTCTCCAGATGATGACTCTCCCCGCCCGCCGGAAATCCGGCGCAGTCACCGGCGCAGATCAGCGTCTCCACCGTACCCGTGACCAGAACCAGCTGCCCTTGCAGAACATAAATGAATTCATCCTGACGGCTATGGGCGTGCGCCAAGGCCGACACCGCCCCCGGCCTCAGTTCCGTATAGTTGACCCCGAAGTTGCCAAGTCCGAACAAATCCCCCAAAGGCCGCTTGGCCCGCCCCGCCATCCGCACGGCAAATTCGGGCGGATAGATTGACGCCCTCTGCCGTAACGGTGCCTCGGCCGCCTTGATCACGCGTAACGCCGACATAGCGCCCCCTTTTTCTCTCGATTGACTCTAACAATAAAAATACAATATAATAATTGTATCTGCAATATTAGATACAATTATCGGTTTCACTCATGTCTGGCACCAACACCCTGAGCCATTTCGTTTTCGGCACACATACAACCCACAGCTTTCGCCTGACGGCCATGGCGGCGGGCGCGGTGTGCGCCGTGCTGGCCAGCCTCAACCTTATGACAGCCGGTTATGAACCGGCGCTCTGGCAATGGGGCCTGCTGTGGATTCTCGCCTTTGATCTGGGCGGCGGCATGATTGCCGTCACCCGCCACGAAAGCCTGCGCCATGCCGCCGATCATGAGCCGTCCCCGCTGAGGCCCGTGGGCTTTGCCTGTCTGCATATCCACCCGCTGATCGCAGCCGCCTGCCTGCCGGGCCTCATCTGGCCACAGGCCATATTGTTATGGGTCACTGCCGTTGCGGCCACACTTCTGGTCGCCGCCTCACCGGATCAGCTCAAGCGCGGCCTGAGCCTTGGCCTCTGCGCTCTGTGCCTGATACTCATGACCTATATGCCTCAGGCCGGATGGCAGTGGCTGGCACCGGTTTACCTGCTCAAACTGGTCGTCGCCCCCACCGTAAATTCAAAACCGTAAGCCGCCCCCCCCTCTTCTCCCTCCTGCCTTGCGGGAGGGTGGCATTTGAGCCGTAGGCTCGAATGACGGGAGGGTTTCTTACTGGCCCTTTACTGCCCT
>JBCEBX010000028.1:0-7152 GCA_039206455.1 Asticcacaulis sp. | reverse complement strand
GCATTGGCAGGCCGCGCAATGGCGGCAAAGCGCGGATTGGTCTCAAGACGATCGAGATTGAAATTCACCGGCGTCAAGGGCTCAAAGGCCATGCGGGCATCATTGAGGATCACCTCGACCATGCGCTGCACCAGCACGCGTTCAATGGTCGTATAGGGACGCCCCTCGATCCGAAGCGCCGCCGTGCCGCGCCGCCCGCCCAATAACACGTCAACAATCGAATAGATCAGGTTGGAATCAACCGTCAGAAGCCCGTAATTATCCAGTTCCTCGGCACGAAACACCGCCAGAATAGCCGGCAGCGGAATGGAATTGAGATAATCACCAAACCGGATCGACGAAATATTATCGAGCGACACCTCGACGTTATCTGAGGTGAAATTACGTAAAGATGTCGTCATCAACCGCACCAGACGGTCAAAGACGATTTCCAGCATCGGCAGGCGTTCATAGGACACCATGGCCGAGTTGATGATCGCCCGGATGCCGGAGCGTTCGTTGTAGTCGTCTTCGCTGAGATCAAACCCCAGCAGGCTGTCGATTTCATCCTGATTGAGAATACGCTCGGCACCGGTAGGCATGTTGAAGCGGGAATCCGCCTCCCCACCACCGACCATGGCTTCCCATTCCGCCGCCAGATCGGCCCCGTCCTGCGCGCCGCCGCCACCACCGCCTGTATTAACGGCTGCGGCTTCCGCCTCGGCGGCCAGTTCGGCCTCCCATTGGGCCATCATGGCTTCCTGATCGACTTCCTCAGCCATCAGGCGACTCCCCTGATTTGGGAACCGGTTTTCGGATTAAGGGATGCCGTCTGAATCATGTGATCAGCATTTCCTCGATCAGAACCGCCTTAACCTTATGCGGAGCCAGCACCAGATTGATACGTCGCAGAATTTCCAGCCTCAGTTGGAAACTGCCCTGAGAACCGGCCAGATCTTCGGGACGCAGTTCGCGCAGAAAGCCCTGAAGCACATCATCGACGCGCGGCATATTGGCCTCGATGGCATGGACCGCTTCATCGTCCGTACATTCCAGCGTCAGCTTGAGCTTAAGGTAGCTGGCCTTGCCTGATTGCGTCTGCATATTGGACAAAATGTCCGGCAAGCTGACATAGGTCACCCCGTCAGGCCCCGGCGTCACGACCGGCTGGGTCTTCGGATCAACCGCGCCGCCGCCCTTGCCGTGCCCGCCCTTGTCGGCTTTTTTTGTCTCTTTTTTCTTTTCGGCCTTGGCCTCACCCTCGACAGCCGGTTTCGGCTTCATCAGGAAAAAGGCACCGGCACCACCGCCCCCCAGCACCAAAACCCCGGCCGCAATGGCAATAATCAGGATCGGCAGTTTCTTCTTGGCGGGCGCAGCTTCACCGTCTTCGCCCTCAACGGGCGGCTCAGTCTCATTTTTCGGCTTTTTTTCCTTGGCCATGACTTGCGTTCGACTACGCCCCAAAAACAGGTTTAGGCAGCAGGTTAAACCAAAGCTTTAAACAAACCTTAACGCCCGCCGCACGACTTAGGCCATCTTTACAAAACATGGTTAATGATTTGTTTTTATCGGCACTGTCGAAGCCTTGGCATGATTCTGAAGTCAATGGAATTTATGCCCGCAGCGACGCACCGAAGCCATACACCGCTTCCGGTTGACCGGCTCAGATAATGGCCTTAAATCGGAGGTATCTTTACCCAGCAGACAAAGGCACCCGCGCATGACCCAGGCCATTAAGAACCTTAGCCCCGCTGAGGTTGCAGACGCTCTGGGCGCAGGCACTATCCACCTGATTGACGTGCGTGAACCGGCTGAGTTTAATCAGGTCTTTGTCGAAGGCAGCGTAAGCCTGCCCTTATCAGCCTTCACGCCTGAAAGTCTGCCAGCCGACAACAAGCCCCTCGTCTTCATGTGCGCTGCCGGTGTGCGCTCGCTGCATGCGATTGAGTTTGCCCGTGCCGCCGGTCTTCAGGCTGATACACATATGGCCGCAGGCATTCGTGGCTGGCTGATGGCGGGCCTGCCGGTAAACAGTAAATAAAAAAAGAACCGGTGGCATGGCGCACCGGCTCTTTTCAGACAGGCATTACACTATCAGAAAGCCTTGCGTACCGTTACCCCGATAGTGCGCGGATCACCCGGCTGACCATAGATCGCACCGGAGTTACCGGCCTGTACGCTGGTGAACTGAAGGTACTGCTCATCAAAGGCATTACGCACCCAGACGAACACGTCCGTACCGCTGGCGGCGCGGAAACCGAGACGCAGGTTAACTAGTGTCGACGCATCGATTTCCGCATATTTTGATACGGACGCGTCCGAGTTCCAGCTTGAGCGGTAAGATACGTCACCACTGAAATAGGCGCTTCCCGAAACGGTGGCTATGGTCGCCGGATGCACATATTCCCAGCCAAGCGAACCCGCCCATTTCGAAACCCCGGGCAAAGCCTTGCCGCTAAGATCAGAAATAGATGTCCCCGACGACTGAAGCTCAAGTGGTGCCGGCCCGTTAGCGAATGAAGCATAGATGGCGTCAGTATAGCTGATATTACCATAGATATTGAAGTTATCGGTGGCCCGCAGACGTCCGTCAATTTCAACACCCTTAACCTCGACCTTTTCAATATTGGCCAGATAACCACGCAATGCCCCCGGACCGGAATCAACCACGTTTGCCTGATAATCCTTGATGTCCGTATTGAACACCGCCACGTTCACCGTCGCCCGCTTGTTCCAGAACTGCGACTTCAGCCCCGCCTCGATACTCGTGACTTCTTCGGGATCAATGACTGCATTGACCAGAGAGGGCGATCCGTCCGCCGCTGTCGGAATACCGGCAGCGTTGATGCCGCCCGACTTGTATCCCCGCGAATAATTGACATATCCAAGTACATTCGGCGTGAAATCATAGGCGATATTGAGCAGGCCCGACGGGCTGCCATCAGAGACATCAGCCTTATAGGCCTGATTGCGCGCAATGCCGTTTTTCGCGGCAATCAGAGCCGGATCGGTCGTGGCAAGGCCGCCTGAAACCGTCTGGGTGAAATCACCTGACTTGTCCTCGTGGGTATAGCGCAGACCAAGGGTCGCACGGAAACGCTCCGAGATATTCCACACCACCTGCCCGAATACGGCTGAGGATCTGGTCTTTGAGATGACGAGAGTTTTCGACAGGTAACCGTCAATCAGATTGGACGGCACGGCAACGGCCGGAGACCCCGTCGTTTGCCCGATCAGCCAGTGCGCTCCGTCTGCGCCCCATCCTTCACTCCCGTTGGTTTCAACCTTCTGATCAAAATAATAGGCCCCCACCACCCAGTCAAAACGGTTATTGCCGTTAGATGCCAGACGAAATTCCTGCGAGTACTGTTCCTGAACTGAAGGGTTATTCGATAAGGTACGGATCGACAACCCCGTGTAATCACGATCGTTTTGCGGCGTCCAGTCCCAGTGTCGATAGGCCGAAATCGACGTAAAGGTAATCTCCCCCAGATCCCAGTTTACCGTGCCTGACAAACCATTGATAATCTGCTTGGCCTGAAGGGGGGAATTCACGTCCACCAGACGGTCATAAGGATTGGTTGACGGCGGCGCATAGTTGAAATAGTCCGCCAGATAAGGAAACTGACGATTTGCGGCCCGCAGGGTTGGCCCATAACGCACAAAGGCCTGCGTATTAGCCTCAGGATTCTGATAGGCAAAATCATAACTCAAACGCACATTAAGTGTATCGCTTGGCGTGTAGAACAACTGCGCCCGGAATACGCGGCTGTCGATGTCATTCTGGCGTGAGTGGGTCGTTACATTCTTAAAAAAGCCATCACGCTTGGTGCTACCAAAGGACACGCGTCCAGCCAGTACATTGCTAACTAACGGACCGGAGAAACTCGCCTTAACCTGTGTGAAGCCATAATCACCGGCTGAGGCCTCTACACGGCCCTCAGGCGTAAAGCTTGGAGCACGAGTCGTTATATTGAGTGCACCAGCGGTGGTATTCTTACCAAACAGGGTGCCTTGCGGGCCACGTAACACTTCGACACGTTCAATATCGATGAGATCAACCACTGCCGAACCGGGGCGCGCATAATAGACGTCATCGACATAGATACCGACACCCGGCTCAAGACCATCATTGGTCAGGCCGATTGTCGACCCAAGACCGCGGATGGTCGTCGCCGTATTGCGCGGGTTGGAGGTGATAAGTTGAATGCTTGGCTGGGCGCGGGTTAATTGATCGACATTGTAGATGCCTTGCGACTCCAGTTGCTCGCCACTGACAGCGGAGACGGAAATCGGAACCTTCTGGATGTTTTCAGACCGGCGACGGGCGGTGATATAAACTTCGGTTATATCGCTATCGGCGGTGCTGACGGCAGCATCAGCTACTTCATCGGCAAAGGCCGGTGCGGTCTGGATTGCGCCATAGGAAACGCTGGCCAGCAAGGCCAGAAGCGCGGTTTTAGTCCCTTTGCGGGCGGAACGGAAAGCGGTCACGGTGGTATCTCCTTGAGATGTCATGTCTGTGTTTTTTTCGCTCGAAGCCGCCGTGTGTCTGGTGGGCAAATGGGCTTGTTTTTTAAAGGTCGCTTACGCCTGACCGGACTGAAGCTGTCTTCTGGTCACAGTCTGACGGTCTCCGGTTGTGCAAACCGGAGTGATAAAAAGGATAGGAAGTGTGCGCTTACTGGGTGGCTCTACGCGGAAGCCTTTGCGGCTTAGGGGACAGGTTTCAGGTTCGCCCCCTCAGGCTTCAGACGTTTTTTTACTATCGAAACGGAACTTTTCGCTCTTCTCGATCTGCACGATACGAGAGTCATGAATGACAACCTCAACGGTTCCGAAACGGATTTCGGAAATGGCATTCAGGATATGCTGTTCCGCTTCGCTCAAACGGGATCGCGGAGCGGACGGATGGGCATCACTCATAACTTCTCCTGGGGTACAAAACTAAATTCGCCTGATTAAAAGACGACTATATAAGTTTTATATAACGCAATTATTGTCAATAAAAATCAGCTTCAGTTTAGAAAACATGTGCGTTCAAAACCCCTCATTGACTTAACAATGACCCAGGAAAGACCTGTCAGATAATCCGCATACAAAGCACCCAAAAGCCTGTATAATGTCGGAAATCAAAAGCCACACAGGCAGGAAACATCATGACTTGGCCCCTTAGAACCGCTCAATCGCATCAAAACAACCGCCCCCCTGCCCTTTGGAAATGTTTAGTCAAACTATCTAAAATATTGACCCTTACGGTAACTTTAATATCTACCCTTTCAACCCCCTTAAAGGCAGGCGACCTTATAGGGTTTTGGGACACACCCCAGCGCGGGGCCAACAGCTTTAACGGATTACCGCCCGATCAGGCCTATTTCGACGCTCTCTCGGCCACGGGGGCCACCTGGGTGCGCCTGACCTTCAGCAAATGGCAGGGCGAAGGCCGCGATTTCCTGATTGGCGACATAGATAATTATCAGGGTCTGGTGACCTCCGACCTGAAAGTCCTCACCGATACGCTTGATCGCGCCCATGCGGCAAACCTTAAGGTCGTCATTGTGCCGCTGGGCATACCCGGCACACGCTGGGCGCAACAAACCCCTGACGGCAAGTACGACAGCCGCCTGTGGCGCGAGGAGGTCTGGCAGGAATCCGCCATACGATTCTGGAGCGATCTTGCAGACGCCCTCAAGGACCATCCGGCCATCGCCGCCTATAACCTGATCAACGAACCGGTGCCAGAACACAAAAGCAGCCTTGAACAACATAGTGACTACGCCGCTATGGATGCATGGTACAGACAGCATCAGGGCAGCTCCCGCGACCTTCTGAGGTTCTACGATCAGACAACCGACGCTATACGCAAGGTTGATCCCCTCACGCCGGTTATGGTCGATGCCGGCTGGTATGCCGACGCCCGCACCTTTGGCTACTGGCCCCACGCCCTTAAGGATCAGCGCACCTTGTATGCCTTCCATATGTATGAACCCTATGAGGCCACCTCAGCGCCTAATATGCAGCGCCGGATACCTTACCGCTATCCCGGTACAGAGCTTGAACAGAAGAAATGGACCCAACTCGCCGTCTGGGCGCACATAGACGCCCCTGTGCATTGGGCCACCAAACACAACATCCCGACCAACCGCCTGGTGGCCGGTGAATTTGGCTGCATGCGCCTGTGGGCCGACTGCGGCACCTATCTTGAGGACGTCCTCACAAGGCTTGAGTACCGTCAGATGCACTGGGCCTTCTACAGCTTCCGCGAGGACGTCTGGGACGGCATGGATTACGAACTCTCGCCTGACCTTAAATCCGGTCAGTTCTACTGGATGACCGACCAAGGCCGCAGCGATGAATTCAAACGCGACAACCCCTTGTTCGATATCATTAAAAACTATCTGAAGCGCAACGACTGAAAACAGTTGGCAAGCGCGGCCAAACCGTCAATACTCAGACAAAACAAGCCTATAGGGAACCTGTCTGATGTCTGTGAAATTTGACCGCCGCGCCATGATGTTCGGAGCCGGAAGCCTGCCTTTGCTCGCCTCAGCAGCCTCGGCGCAGCCAAAGCCCGCCGAAACGCCTTTAGCGCCTACGCCGCCTATGGGCTGGAACAGCTGGAATTCGTTTGCCACCACCATCACCGAGGCCCAGTCCCGCGAAAACGCCGCTATCATGGCCAACAAGCTACTGCCGTCCGGATATGACGTATTTACGGTGGATATTCAGTGGTACGAGCCCAACGCCACAGGTTACGACTATCGTCCGGGGGCTGAGCTGACGATGGACGAATTTGGTCGCCTGTGGCCCGCCGTCAACCGCTTTCCCTCGTCGGCCAATGGTGCCGGTTTCAAGCCGCTGGCCGATTATGTCCATAGCCTCGGCCTGAAATTCGGCGTCCACCTGATGCGCGGTATTCCGCGTCTGGCCTATGAGCGTAACCTCAAGGTTTTCGGTACCAATCTCCGCGCCCGCGACATAGCCAACCCCAATTCAACCTGCACCTGGAATACAGACATGTACGGCGTCGATATGTCCAAGGACGGCGCACAAGCCTATTACAATTCGGTTTTTAAGCTATTCGCGGACTGTGACATAGATTTCGTCAAGGTCGATGACCTCAGCCGTCCCTATTGCAATAACTGGGCCGAGGTCGAAGCCATCCATAAG
>JBCEBX010000027.1:0-7153 GCA_039206455.1 Asticcacaulis sp. | reverse complement strand
AGCGCAGGCATGACGCAGGATGGCCTCAAAATTGGTGACGTTACGATAGGCGGGCGGGTGCTGATTGCCCCCATGACCGGTGTGTCCGATCTGCCGTTCCGGCGGATGGCGTCCAAATTAGGGGCTGCCTATGCGGCCACGGAGATGGTCGCCTGTGCCGAGCTTGAAAAAGGCCGCCCTGATGTGGTGCGCAAGGCGCAGCTTGGGGAGCATGCGGGCCTTAAGATTGTTCAGCTTATCGGGCGGGACGCGGATTACATTGCGCGTGGTGCGAAACTGGCCGAAGAGTCAGGCGCGCATATTGTCGATCTGAATTTCGGTTGTCCGGCCAAGGAAGTCACTGGTGTGCTGTGCGGTTCGGCCCTGATGAAGGATCTGGATACGGCCTGCCGTCTGATGGAAGCGGCGGTTCAGGCGACTAATCGCCCTGTGACGGTGAAAATGCGTCTTGGGTGGGACGATCAGAATCGTAATGCCGCCGAACTGGCCCTTAAGGCGCGCGATATAGGCGTCAGGGCCGTTACCGTGCATGGCCGTACCCGCCAGCAATTTTACAAGGGTCAGGCCGACTGGGCCTTTGTACGTCAGGTTAAGGACGCGGTGGATATTCCGGTTATTGTCAACGGCGACATTACTGACGCTGACACGGCCCGTCAGGCGCTTGCGGCATCGGGGGCAGATGCCCTGATGCTCGGGCGCGGTATTTATGGTCGGCCCTGGCTGGCGACGCAGCTTGATCGGGCGCTTAAGGGTCACCAGGCGATGGAACCTCACGCATCGCAACGACTTGAGATTATTTTAGAACATATGCACGACAGCCTCAGTTTCTATGGTGCGGCACTGGGACTGAAAATGTTCAAGAAGCATTTGGGGTGGTACATTGAAGCGGCCGATTATAATGCCGATCCGCTAATCCGACGTCATGATAAGGCACGGCTGTGCCGTCTGGATTGTCCGGATGCTATCACACGCGAGTTGCAGACCATAATGGCCTGAAAGGCTAATTTTGCTTACATAATGTGATGAATTTCTGCCAGATTTAGAGCCTGTGTGATATATTGGTGTTGATATTCAGACACAGTGGTGCGCAAATGCCATGTGTGTTTTTGGCAACTACTTTACTTGAGCAGCCTGCCATTAGACCCGTTATGATCACCTTCACAGGGCCCGTTTTTTGAAGGACACAGGTTTCAAGCGTTGGTTTGGGGTTGAGTGGCTGCGCCTGCAACGGGCAGCAAAAGGTGCGCGTCCGCAAGGGCTGGGCCTGCCCGCTGGCTATGCCTTATCTGCGCTGACGACCCTGCTGATCATTGGCATGATTATCGCCTCGCCTGATGCCGGGCCGGGGCCTTCGAGCACATTCCTGTTTGCTATGGTCTGTGCCAACCTGCTTCTGTTGCTGGTTCTGACCTTCTTTGTCATCCGCCGCGTATTCCGCATCGCCCAAAGTCGGGGGGTGGATGCCGGCGCACGGCTTCATGTGCGCTTTGTGGCCCTGTTTGCGCTGGTGGCGGTGACGCCGGCCTTTGTCGTGGCCCTGCTGTTCGGCGTGCTCGTCAATAAAGGCGTTGAGACGTGGTTTTCGGACCGTGTTCAGTCATCAGTCGAAAACGGTGCCTATATCGCCCAGACTTTTCTTGATGCGCAGGTCAATACGGCCAGCGATACCCTTACGGATGTGGCGACAGACCTTGAGCACGAACACATGCAGGCGCTCTATCCCAATCGCCTGAGCTTTTCGCTGGCCCTGCGTGACCTGATCAGCATTCGCGGTGAGTTGACGGCAGTTTATCTCATTGATGATTCCGGACATATTCTGGCGCGTGCCGAAAACCCCGGCGCGCCGGTCTATCTGGCACCGTCCCAGACCGCGCTTGATACCACCGCCGAAGGTGATATCGGCGGCGGTGTGTTTGCCGATCCGGATGCGGTGCGGCTGATCTATCCGCTCAAAGGCTATGATGGGGCGAAGCTTTATGGGGTGCGTTTGCTGCAACCGGGCATTCTTGCGCGTCTGAAAACCGCAGAGCAAGCGATTGTCGATCTGCGCGAGGTTTCCGAAAACAATGCCCGTGTGCAGGGCGTATTTGCGCTGGCCTATATTGAGACGGTGTTGCTGGTGCTGGTGGGGGCCATCTGGGCTGGTATTTCCGCGGCGGATTCGATTGCGGTGCCTGTGGCCCGACTTGTGCAGGCCGCCGATAAGGTAGCCTCGGGGGATCTTAACGCACGCGTCATGACTGAAAAGCAATCCGAAGACATTGCTGTCCTGTCACGCGCCTTTAACCGCATGACGTCCGACCTCCAGAGTCAGCAGGCGGCACTAAAATCCGCCGGGGAAGAGGCCGAAGAACGACGACGTTTCATTGAAACCGTGCTGTCAGAAATATCTGCGGGTATCGTCGGTATAGACACCAGCGAATCCATTTCGGCGCTCAATCGCCATGCCGCCAACTTCTTGGGGATCAATGCCGAAGACGCCATTGGCGCGCCAATTCGCGAACTGGCACCGGAAATTGCCGAACTTATCGATAATGTGTCACCGCATAAGGTTGAAGAGCGCGAAGTCGATCTGATACGCCACAGTGAAACGCGCCGTCTGCGGGTACGTGCCTCAAGCCTTGAAACCGGCGGCATGGTGCTGACCTTTGACGATATTACGCGCCTCGTGGCTGCTCAGAGAAATGCCGCCTGGAAAGACGTGGCGCGGCGCATCGCCCATGAAATCAAAAACCCTCTGACACCCATTCAGTTGTCTGCCGAACGCCTTAAGCGGAAATATCGCTCACAGATTGAGACGGACGTCGAAACCTATGACCGACTGACCGATACCATCGTGCGTCAGGTCGGCGATATTGGTCGCATGGTCGATGAATTTTCGGCCTTTGCGCGCATGCCAACGCCTAATTTTGCCGAAGAAGATGCCGCCGAACTGGTGCGTCACGCGGTCTTTGCGCAACGTGTGGCCAAGCCGGATATCGACATTAGGATCGTTGATCCCTTGCCGGACATCAAGGTGGTCTGTGACGGGCGGATGTTATCTCAGGTGCTGACCAATGTGCTGAAAAACGGCGGTGAGGCCATTGCCTCACGCCATGCGCAGGCAGGCACGAGCGGCCCTGAAACCGGTCAGATGCGTGTCGAAATGTATCAGGAAGCCGGATTTGTCACCATCGACATCGAAGATGATGGTATAGGGTTGCCGGAAAAAGATCGTGACCGCCTGACGGAGCCTTATGTCACCACGCGTGAAAAAGGCACCGGTCTGGGGCTGGCGATTGTAAAGCGAATTTTAGAAGATCATGGCGGCGAATTCCATTTACTGGATGCCGTTCACTTAAGCGGCGCCCGTGCCGTTCTGCGTCTGCCCAAGACGCAGGAAGCTACGGGCGTAACGGAGGCTCCTGACGGGGCCAGACTGATGAGGGTATGATGAAAGTCTCTTCGGGTGTAGATATTCTGGTCGTGGATGATGAGGCCGATATCCGTGAACTGATTGCGGGTATCCTTGAGGATGAAGGCTTTGCGGTACGTACTGCGCCGGATTCCACCTCAGCCCTTAAGGCGGTCAAGGCACGTAAACCTTCACTGGTTGTGCTTGATATCTGGATGCAGGGCGGCGGACTTGACGGTCTTGAGCTTCTGGATGTGCTGCGTGAGCTTGATCCGGATATTCCGGCGGTAATGATTTCCGGCCACGGCACGATTGAAACCGCTGTGTCGGCCATCAAGCGTGGCGCCTATGATTTCATTGAAAAGCCGTTCAAGACCGAGCGCCTGATCATGGTCATTGAGCGGGCCCTTGAAATGGCTTCGCTTAAGCGTGAAAACCGTCGCCTGCGCAATCAGGCGGTTGTGCCCGATGGGCTGATCGGTAATTCGGCAGCGGCCCAGCTTCTGCGTTCGACCATTTCAAAAGTGGCACCGGCCAATTCACGCATCATGATCTCAGGTCCTTCGGGATCGGGTAAGGAACTGGTGGCGCGGATGATCCATGACGCCAGTCCGCGCGCCCAATGCGAGTTTGTCGCCATTTCTGCCGCTGGCATGACACCGGAACGCCTCGATATTGAACTGTTCGGTGAAGAAGGCGAGGAGGGGCGTCCGCGTAAGATTGGCGTGTTTGAACGTGCCCATGGTGGCACCTTGTTCCTTGATGAAGTCGCAGACATGCCGATGGAATCCCAAAGCCGCATCCTCAGAGTACTGGTGGAGCAGCGCTTTGTACGTGTCGGCGGGGCGCAGGACGTTCAGGTTGACGTGCGGGTCATTTCCTCAACCTCAAAGGATTTGCAGCAGGAAATCACCAATGGCCGTTTCCGCGAAGACCTGTTCCATCGTCTGAATGTGGTGCCGGTGCGCGTACCCGGCCTGTCTGAGCGCCGCAGTGATATTGCCGAACTGGTGACCTATTTCATCGACCGTATTTCCAAAGGCCACGGCCTGCCGAAGCGCACGCTCAGCGAGGACGCCATGGCCACCCTTCAGGTGCACGAATGGCCGGGTAATGTCCGCCAGTTGCGTAACAATATCGAACGCCTGCTGATTTTGGCTTCGGGTGACCCCAATGAGCTGATCACCGCTCAGATGCTGCCGGCAGAGGTTGTCGAATCTGCCGTGGCCGGTGCCATACGTCCTGAACGAATCATTGCCCTGCCGTTACGTGATGCGCGTGAAGTCTTTGAGCGGGAATATCTGTCCTCTCAGATCGTGCGCTTTGGCGGCAATATCTCCCGCACGGCTAATTTCATCGGCATGGAGCGCTCGGCACTTCACCGTAAGCTGAAATCGCTGGGTCTGGCCCATATCCGTGGCGCTGAGGACGAAGAATAGTTCATGTCGCGTATCGCCTATGTCAACGGGGCCTATGTGCGCCAGAACCATGCCTCGGTATCCATCGAGGATCGCGGCTATCAGTTTGCCGATGCCGTCTATGAGGTGTGGGCCGTGTTTGACGGTCGGGCAGCGGATTTAACGGCGCACCTTGACCGGCTTGAGCGCTCATTGCGTGAGCTGCATATTGCGCAGCCTATGGGGCGGGCGTCTCTGGTGGTCATCCTTGAGGAGGTCATCCGCCGCAATCGTATTAAAGAAGGCATGGTCTATCTTCAGGTCAGTCGTGGCGTCGCCCCGCGCGACCATTTCTTTCCGGCCACACCCGTGAAACCTTCAGTGGTCATTACAGCGAAACCGGTTGATCGGGAGGCAGCCCGCCGTAAGGCTGCCAAAGGCATTAAGGCCATCAGCCAGCCGGATATCCGCTGGGGCCGCTGTGATATCAAAACGGTCGGCCTTTTGCCCAATGTACTGGCCAAGCAAACCGCGCGCGAAGCCGGTGCGGACGATGTGATTCTGGTGGGGCCTGATGGTTATGTCACCGAAGGGGGCTCGGCCAATGTCTATCTGGTGACCGGCAACAAAACGATCAAAACCGCGCCCCTGACGGCTAATATATTACCGGGCGTGACCCGCATCAGCCTGATCAGCCTGCTGAAATCACAAGGCTTTACGGTCATCGAAGAGGCCTTTACGCTCAAAGACGCCTATGCAGCCTCGGAACTGTTTCTTTCGGCGGCCTCAACCTTTGTCATGCCGATTGTTGACCTTGACGGGCATGTAATTGGTGACGGCATACCCGGTGACGTCGCCACGACCTTACGCGAAGCCTATATCCATGAGGCCACTCACTCTGCCGGTGTTTGGGCGGCATCCGGAAATAATAATTTATAGCCCGAAGGTTGAATTACGGGCATTATCCATTATCATATAGCTTCTCTGTCTGTGTGGGGGGCGCTATTGCCCTTCGTCATTTTAAAATAGAAGGGCTGAGTAATGTCCCACGATAAAAAACAAAATCTGCAAGACACGTTTCTGAACAGTGTCCGCAAAACCAAAACCCCTCTTACCATCTTCCTGATCAACGGCGTCAAGCTTCAGGGCATTGTGAGCTGGTTCGATAATTTCTGTGTGCTCCTGCGCCGCGATGGTCAATCGCAACTGGTGTACAAGCATGCGATCTCGACCATCATGCCAGCGGCACCTGTTCAATTGTATGAACAGGAAGAAGATTCCGAAGACTGAGTTTAAGGCCACCTATTGAGCCAAAAATTTGTAGACCGTCTGCCTGAAATTCAGCGCGCGGTTGTTGTCGACCCCGATACCGGTTCCCAATCCGCCGCTTTGCGCAGACACGATGAATCGCGTCTGGACGAAGCGGTGGGGCTGGCGATGGCGCTGGATCTCAAAATCGTCGGTACCCATACGGCGCGCGTTCGCAAACCCAATCCGGCGACCCTGTTCGGTCAGGGCAAGGTCGAAGAACTGGCCGATTTGTGCGAACAGCTTGAAGCCAATGTGGTGATTATCAACACCACCCTGACGCCTATTCAGCAACGCAATCTGGAAAAGGCGCTGGAGGTTAAGGTCATTGACCGTACCGGCCTTATTCTCGAAATTTTCGGCCTCAGAGCGCGAACCAACGAAGGTAAGCTTCAGGTCGAACTGGCGCGCCTTGAGTATGAACGCTCGCGTCTGGTGCGCACCTGGACCCACCTTGAGCGCCAGCGGGCGACCGGAACCACCGGGGGCCCGGGTGAAACCCAGATCGAACTCGACCGGCGGATGATTGCCGACAAGATCAAGCGGCTTAAGGCCGACCTTGAGGAAGTGCGCCGTACGCGTAACCTGCACCGTAGTGCGCGGCGCAAGGTGCCCTATCCGATTGTGGCGCTGGTTGGTTATACCAACGCCGGTAAATCGACCCTGTTCAACCACCTGACCCGAGCCGAAGTTCTGGCGAAGGATATGCTGTTCGCGACGCTGGATACGACCTTGCGGACGCTGAACCTGCCTAACGGGCGTCCGGCGATTATTTCGGATACGGTGGGTTTTATTTCCGACCTGCCGCACGAACTTGTGGCGGCGTTTCGTGCCACGCTTGAGGAGGTCATCGAAGCTGACCTGATCCTGCATGTGCGCGATATGTCCAACCCCGAAGCCGAAACACAAGGGCGCGATGTCGAGCAGGTTCTGGAGCATATACATCCTGATCTTGATCGTTCGCGGTTTGTAGAAGTGTGGAACAAGATTGATCTGGTGGACGAGGAGGCGCGTGACACGCTTTATGCCCGTGCCATCACCAGCAAAATAGCAA
>JBCEBX010000026.1:0-7202 GCA_039206455.1 Asticcacaulis sp. | reverse complement strand
GTTCTGACGCGTATCTATGGCCTGCAAATAGACGCAGAGGTGTTCGTGATAACGATTAAGGGCCGGCGTCATGAGTTAAGCAGCGTTTCCATAGTTTTCTCATGGTTTTTTAAATGAACTCATGTGAGTCCGCTACCCGATATTTTCAGAACCGGTGTGAAGGTCGGCCTTTGATCCGGCAAGCGGACATTCAGGCCGTTGACAGACAGGCCGAAATCGAGCGGTGCGCCATGCCCCAGAAGTTCCACGCGTTCGATATTTCCTTTGCGTTGCGGAGAGCCTTCGGCAAAGGCGGTCAGGCTCATGAAGGTGTTGTCCGGCCAGTCCTGCCCCAGGGCATAGAGTGTGTCGCCCTTGGTGGTGTAACGGATATCCAGAGGGCCGAAGCCTTTTTGAGCGCTTTCATTTTGCATGCCTTCGGTGAAGCGGGCGGGGCCTTCGCCATAGATATCCCAGACGCGGGTGGCGAAAATTGCCTCACCATTGACGGCCATCCATGATGCCATGTCTTGCAGGATTTTGGTGGCCTTTTCGTCGATCTCGCCTGAGCCGCGCTGAGGCACCGAGAGCAGCATGTTGCCGTTTTTCGAGACCACATCGGTCAGGCGCTGAATGACGTCCATGGCGGTTTTGTAGCCATCGCGTTCATAGAGTCCGCGATCATAGTGCCAGTCACCGAGACAGGTGCAGGTCTGCCAGTAGTCCTGGCGCAGGCGGTCGGAGAAGCCGCGTTCGACATCATCGACAATGGCGCGTTTTTGCCAGTCCTCAAGTTTTTTGCCCGTCGCGACGGCCTCAAGTTTGCCGCCGTTCCATTTACGGTTTTGATTATAAAAGTGGGCGGTGGCGTCGAGGCCCGCCTGCTCGAGCGGCAGGCCGTAATTGTCATAATAGACAAAATCGGGCTTATATTTATCGACCAGATCGTTCTGACGCAGGAGCCATTGTTTCGCGTACCAGGCATTAGGTGAGGTCTCTAGCCACTGGCCGGAATGGGCATTGTGATAGGCCTGCATGTCGGCGATGGAGGTGATGCCATCGGGCGGCACCATATCGCCATGAGCGCCGGTATAGAGTTCCTGAGGGTCAAGGCCTTCCCACCATTTGCCCTTGCCATCGGCCTTGGTCAGGCGGGCGGCGTCGTAACGCACGCCACGCATCGGGCCTTCGGGGTCATAGCCATAGGCTGTCTGCCACCAGTGCCAGGCATGGGCGGCGTGGTTGGAGACGCCAAAGCGCAGGCCCGCGGCCTTTACGGCCTTTTCCCAACGCCCGACAATATCGGTTTTCGGCCCGACATTCAGCGTATTCCATTTGTGGAACTTGGAATCGTACATATCGAGATTGTCATGGTGGTTGGCCATGGAAACGATATATTTGGCGCCGGCATTCTGAAACAGTTTGACCTGTGCCTCCGGGTCCCATTCCGTCACCTTCCATTGGTTCATGATCTCCATGAAACCGAAATGGGCGGGGTGGCCGTATTTGCGGATATGGGCGTCATATTGCCAGTGGCCCTGAATATACATGTGACGCCCGTACCAGTCGCCGGATTCCGGCACGCATTGCGGCCCCCAGTGTGACCACAGACCGAGTTTGGCGTCCTTGAACCAGTCCGGCGTCTGATAGCTGGCCCCTAAGGATTCCCATGAAGGCTTAAAGGCTGAAGACTGTCCTGCGGCTGGTTGGGCGGCGATTGCGGCCCCACTTAGGGCGGCGGCGCTGCCCAGCATCTGGCGTCTGGTCTGGTTCATGGGGTTTCCTCAGCGTTTTTTTAGGGTTTGTAAGGGGGGACGGGGGATGGGTCGAGGTCGAGATCGACCCGTTGGCGGGTAATGACGATGCGGTCGCCGGTGTCATCGACCTCATAGAGCTTGCCACGGGCATTGCCGAACGGGCGGTGCACGATCAGCATCGGCTGGCCGTCGAAAGTGTCAAACAACATCCCGTGACCGGAACCTTTGCCGAGCAGCATGGGTAACTGTTCCCACGGTCCCTTGAGATCTCCGGTTTTTGAGCGGGCCTGTGTCTGGAAATAGCCGTCCTTGCCCCAGCTTGACCAGATCATGATCAGCGAGCCGTCCTGTGTGCGCCTGAGCTGCGGCCCGTCGGTGACATAGGCCTTTACGTCCTGTTGCGGGGCCGTCCATTCGGAGTCCGAGCCTTTGAACAGCGACACGGACGGGCCTTTGGCGGTCAGGTCGTCATTGAGCGGCAGGGCAGCCATTTCGCCGTCACGGGTTTGAATCCATTCGTGAGCATAGACCATCCACGGCTTACCTTCAGGGTCTCTGAACAGGGTGCCATCAAGAGAAAGTATGTCCTTTGGGACAACCGGTTCGGCGTCGCGCACGACGGTGAAGGGGCCGTCCAGAGTATCGGATGCGGCCAGAATAGTGCTGCGGCGGTAAAGGTCGCGGCCCGTATGCGGGCTTTTGCCATTAGGCGTGGCTTCGTTGTGGGCGGTGACAAAGAGATAATATTTGCCCTGCCATTCATGGACTTCGGGAGCCCAGCCGCCGCCATCGGCCCAGATGCCTTCGGGCAGTTTGAAGACGAGTTCGGCCTTCGACCAGTGTTTCAGGTCGCGGCTTTTGTAAGCCATAACGCCCACACTTTCTGTGCCGCTGACGCGCGCGATATTCGAGGTGAACAGGTAGTAGGTCTGGCTTTGTTTGTCCGCGACAATGAACGGGTCATGCAGCGGCATGTCGGGCAGGGTCAGGGTCGCCTCAAATGCCTTGGCACTCAGGGCGGGCGCGGAGGTCGCGGGTTTATCCGCGCAGGCCGTTAAGGCGAGCGCGGACATAAGACAGAGGGCGGGGGCAGTTACCAGCAGGCGCATAGACATTTCCTCAGACTATTTAGGTATGTCTATCTCAAACGGAGTAACCGGCAGATCTCCGGCGCTGTAGAGATTAATATAGGGGGAATCCGCCCAGGCGTAGCGCACCTTAACGGCGTCAGCGGGGGCGTTTTTGAGAATGATGGTGTCGCCTTCGGCGCGGGCATCGGCATAGGTGCAGGCGTTTTGCGCGTTACAGGTTTCAAAGCCGATAGCCACAGCGGCGCTATAGGTTTTCAGGCTGCCCTGGGTGTCGCTGAAGGAGATAATCAGGTCGGAGCCTGAGCGTTTGACGCCTGTGGGTTCGGGGCTCAGGGCCACGGCTTCACCATAGGCGATGCGGCGCAGACCGAGTGCCAGACGCTCACCGACGACTTTTTTCTGCGACGGGTGGATGTCTACGCGGTCGCCGAAATCGATCGACACAGCCAGCACGGCGTTTTTGTCAGCATTGACCGTGCGGCGCTGCACCTCGCGCAGTTCGGCCCAGCCGGAGGTTACCGGTTCCGTGGCAACGGGGCCGAAATTGGCCAGATGCACGATGGCAAACGGCAGGTCAGGCTGACGGAAAGCTTTGCGCCAGTCGGCAAACAGGGTCGGCAGGAGGGTGGCATATTCGGTGGGCGAATAGACGTTGGATTCGCCCTGATACCAGGCCACACCCTTAAGGGTATAGGGCACCACAGGGGCGATCATACCGTTATAAAGGGGCGACAGGCCGGAGGTGTCGAGCCACGGCATGGTCGGCAGTGTGGCCTTGAGGCCGGTCAGAGGGGTCGAGACCTTATAGCGCCATTCGGCAGGCAGGGGCACGCGGGTGCCGTCCTTAAGGATGACCGCGCGGGCATCGGTTGGCCCCCACAGGCCACCGCCGCCTGCTCCGTCAAAGGCGCGCACGGCGATGACATTGTTGCCGGTCTTAAGCAGGCCTTTGGGCAGGTCATAGACGCGGGATTTGTTCCAGCTTTGGGTCGCGCCAATCGGTGTGCCATTGACATAGGTGGTGTCGGCATCATCGACTGCGCCGATTTCGATGGCCACGGCATTGTCTGCCTGAGATTTGGTCAGGATGACATGATTGCGGAACCAGACCACGCCGTCAAAGAAGGCGAATTCCGGTATGCCCCAGTGCTCCCACTGGCGTGTGGGGGTGACACGGGCCCAGTCGCTGTCGTCAAAACCGGTGCTGGCCCATGTGCGCTTAAGGGCGGCGTCTGGCTCGTTCTTTTCCCACCAGTTGACGGTCAGGTCACGCCATTTGGCCTCGGCCCCTTTGGGGTCGGTGGCATAGAGCGATAGTATGTCGAGGGACGGCGCATAGTCGCCGGTTTGCCTCAGGCCGTCCTGACTGATCCAGGCCTGCGCGGCGGTGCCGCCCCATGAGGAATGGATCATGCCGACGGGGACGCCGGTTTTGGCGTGCAGGGCTTTGGACATGAAATAACAGACGGCAGAACTGTCGCCCGTGGTGTCTGGTGAGGCGATGTTCCAGTCCGGTTTATAGTCCAGATCGCGCAGGGGGCCACCGGCGCGGGCATCACGGTTGAGGGTCACAAAGCGGATATGATTGTTGGCCGAGTCGCGGATTTCATTACGGGCATTGGTGGTGTAACGGGTCTGGAACTCCATGTTCGACTGGCCCGAACAAAGAAAGACGTCACCGGCGACGATGTTTTTTAAGGTCGGGCCGTTTTTCAGGCTCAGCTCATAGGTTGTGCCGCTGGCCAGCGGGGTGAGGGTGGCTTCCCAGCGCCCCGTAGCGTCAGCGGTGGTGGTCAGGGTCTGTGTGCCGATGCTTAAGGTGACCGGTTCGCCCGCCTCAGCAAAGCCCCAGATAGTCACCGGTGTGTCGCGTTGCAGCACGGCATTGTCACCGAAAATCTGGGCGAAACGGGGTTCAGCCTGTGAGGACAGGGGCAGGGCCAATGCCGTGAGCGACAGCATCAGGGCTTTGAGCGGGGCTTTGATGGGGGCATTCATAGGCAGGTTTCCTGTCATCTATTGCGGGCTGGGGGGTGTACTATCCGTCGAAGGGCGGACAAAATCACCTACCATAATACCGCGACCGCCGACGCCTAAATAGAGGCGGCCAAAAATGCGCGGATCGCCGACAAAGCTGTAGAGGGCACCGAACTGTTGTTTGTCATTGGTCAGTCTGACCCAACGGCCGCCGACATCGGGCGACATATAGATACCCTCGCGGCCATTAAGCTTGCCCCAGACAAACAGCGCCGGATAGTTTTCCTTGGGGTCACCGGCCCCGAAGGTCACGGCCCAGACGGTTTCAAAGCCCGGCACATTCGAGAAGGTCTTGCCGCCGTCATCGGAGACGTTCAGGCCGTTCCAGCCGCCAAGCCAAAGATGGCCTTCGTTGTTGGGGGCGGCGCGCATGCGGCTGCCCCATTCGATGATCGAGGTTGACCCTGTCCTGAACGAGGCCCCGCCGTCTTCGCTATAGTAGACGGTCTTTTTGCGGTTGTCATAAATGTAGAATTTCAGAGGGTTTGCGCGGTCGGATACCGGATAGATATGGCTTTCGCTATTGACCGGTGCGCCGGTGGATTTCACCCACGTCTGGCCATAGTCCGACGACACATAGGGCACCGAGTTTTTGGGAATCCACATAATGCGTGAGGCATCGGCATTAATGGCTATGCCCATGGTCTCCGTGCCGTGGTTTTGCGGATCATTGATGGTTTCTGGGTGGGATGCGAAGCCGCGCCAGCTTGTGCCGCCATCAGTGGATATATAGCCATAGGGGCGTTTGTCCGACGTGCGGACAATGATTTCAGGCTTGTCTTCGGCAAAGTCGATGCTGCGGTTGCTGCCGCCATTGGGGTCGAAATAGGTCGCGCCCTTAACGTCGAACAGGTTGTCATGGCGGAAGCCACCAATGTCGCCGAGCGCGCTCAGGAGGTGCGCGCCTTTGGGAGGTGAGATGAGTTCGAGCGGAGCGGTCTCCTCAAGGCCTTGATTGGTGAACAGCCATTCGAGTTTGTCGCCCTTGTCGAAGTGGGTCAGGGTGCGGCTTTCCCACAGGCCATAGCCGGTGACATAGAATGTGCGGTCAGGGTTAAATGGATCGATCTCAATGTCTGCGATCCAGTGACCGAGGCGGTCGTGCCTGCCGCCCGAAAAGGGCACAAGCCAGGGCGCATCAGAGGTATTGAAGTGTGAGGCCTTGCTTAAGGGTTTCCACGATTTGCCGTTGTCGGTCGAGCGGAAGATCTCATCGCCCGACCCCCAGCGGTTTAGCGTGGACACAAGCAGGGTGCCGGGGTTGTTCCGGTCAAGCGTCAGGCCCGCATAGCCGAAGGTTTCGCCAGACGGTTTCAGCGGGGTAATGTCATCCCATTTGCCAGTAGCGGGGTCATAGGTTTTGACCGCGCCATCGGTGACGCCGTTGGGCCCCAGATTATTACCAAAGGTCAGGAACAGCTTGCCGGTACTATCCCGTTCGGCATGATGCGGCATCAGGTTTTTCGGGGTGCCTGCGACCGGTTGCCAGCTTTGGCCTGCGTCGGTGGAAACATAGAGGCTTTGGCCGTTCCGGTCTTCGACGCCGGTATAAAGCGTCGGGCTTTTTTCGTCTGCCAGAACGAATAGGATATGTTTGGCGGGCAGGGCGGTCTTTTGCCATGACTGGCCGGAATCAAGGCTTTGCCACAGGCCGTTTTTGCTGGTGCCGAGATAGAGGGTGGTGCTCAGACGTGGGTCAACGATCAGCCGTTCGCCGGTTGAACGCCCGTCTTCGTTGCCACCGAGATAAAAGGGCAGTTCCGTCTTTTTCCATGTCGCGCCACGATCCGCAGAGATGAGAATGGCGGCCTTGCGGTTATATTCGCTTTCGTGCGTGTAAAGTCCGCCCGCCAGATAGACGAGGTCAGGGTTTTTCGGGTCAAGTCCGATGCTCAGGACACCCATTAAGGCGGCATCGTCACGCCCCAGATGATCGAGCAGCGGTATCCAGCGGTTTTGCGTCGGATCATAGCGATAGGCCCCGCCAATATCGGTGCGGGCATAGAGCAGGCCCTGTTCCGTCGGATGAAACACAAGGCCCGGCACAAAGCCGCCGCCGCGCATATCGGCATTCTTCCAGACATAGCGCAAAGGCTGTGGCGTGGTTGGGGCTGAGGGTTGTGTTAAGGCGGGCGTGGCGACAAGGCACAGGCCTGCGAGGACCCCGGCAATCATGCGGTACATGCTTCTTTACTCCCCTGAATTTTATTATATGTTTGCGCTATCATGGAATTGACGCACCGTTTTTGCAAGCGGAATTATTTTTCACAAATGAAACATTCGGCGCGCTTATTTTGTGATTTTTGAGGGGTGGTTGAAGGGGGCTGTGCGAGGGCTT
>JBCEBX010000025.1:0-7291 GCA_039206455.1 Asticcacaulis sp. | reverse complement strand
TGTTTATTCAGGCCATTACAATCAGGCGTCGAGCGTCGCCTTGATCATCCACAGATGCTTTTCGTGGGCCGTCAGGCGCTGCGTGGCGAGATCAGCCGTCGATACATCACCGGCCTCTTCGGCGACCTCAACGAGATTTTTCAGTGTGGCAATAACGGTTTCATGGCCGCTTTTAAGGTCTTTGAGGAAATCATCCGCCGTGCCGGTCGGATCGCCGTCCTTAATGGAAGTCAGATTACCCAAAGCGCCTGTACCTTGCGGGGCAATCGCGCCCAGCGCACGGATACGTTCGGCAATATCATCCACCGAGGTCCAGATTTCGTTATACTGCTCTTCGAACAGAAGGTGCAGGCTGCGGAAACTCGGGCCGCGCACATTCCAGTGATAACCGTGGGTCTTCTGATAAAGCGTAAAGGTATCAGCCAGAACCTTGGACAGTTCATGGGCGACTTTTTTGTCGTTATCAACGGCAGAGGCAGCGGACTTGGACATAGGCTTAATCTCCTGAAAAGCTTGATGTCCTGTATATGAGCACCCCTCTATAAAGATGCAATATCATAATCGACAGTTCATTGACCCTGAAAGCACCCACGCCATTACACCCAATGGCGGCACGCATATGTGAAGGTTTTTTTAGCGATAACTATTGCAATCAGCGTCGCAGGGTATATTTTAACACCACCTTATGCTCAATTTTAGCATAAGTCAGTGGCAAAGCTCAGGCTAAACCGCTCATGAGTATCTTTGGCGGCCAAAAGGGAGACGCCGACATGTTGCAAACGCTTAATCCGGAACGCGACGCAGTAAAGCAAAAGATCCGTTCACTGGCTTTTACGCCAGAGGTGGAACGCGCGACCGAAACTATCTATCAGCGTCTCAAAGGCAAGATATCGCCGATTGAGTGGCAACTTCAGGCCCCCCTTATTGCTGAGATCAACCGCCTCAAGCGCGAAATGAACGCGGTTATTCTGGCGCACAACTATATGACGCCGGACATTTTTCATGGCGTCGGTGACTATGTCGGCGACAGTTTGGGGCTGGCGCGCGAAGCGGCCAAGTCAAAGGCGTCAATCATCATTCAGGGCGGCGTGCACTTCATGGCCGAAACCTCGAAGATTCTGGCGCCGGAAAAGAAGGTGCTGATCCCCGATCTGCGGGCAGGCTGTTCGCTAGCCTCAAGCATCACCGGCGAACAACTGCGTCAGATCAAGGCCCGTTACCCCGGCCTGCCAGTGGTCACCTATGTCAACACCACCGCTGACGTTAAGGCGGAAACCGACATCTGCTGCACCTCGGCCAATGCCGTACAGGTAGTTGAACATATTGCCCGCGAATGGGGCGTCGACCGCGTCATCATGGTGCCGGACGAGTTTCTGGCCCGCAATGTCGCCCGTCAGACCCATATTGGCATTATTGCCTATCAGGGGGCCTGTGAGGTGCATGAGCGCTTCACTGCTGATGACATTGCTGACGTCCGCAAGGCGCATCCGGGGGCGGTGGTTCTCGGTCACCCTGAATGTCCGCCAGATGTGATTGCCGCCTGTGATTTCACCGGCTCGACCACCGCCATGGCGGACTATGTGACCGACAATAAGCCTAAGCAGGTGGTGCTGATCACAGAATGCTCGATGGCCGATAATGTGACCGCTGATGCGGGACCTGACGTGGAATTCCTGCGTCCCTGCAACCTGTGTCCGCACATGAAGCGCATCACCCTTGAGGGTATCTACCACTCTCTGGTGACCGGCACGCATGAGGTGGAGGTTGATCCGGCCATTATCGATAAGGCCCGTGAATCGGTGCAGCGCATGATCGATATGCCGCCGCTCAAGGTGCCTGCCCGCTATGACATGATCAAGGCGCGTCACCACGTCGATGTGGAACTGATTTCTTAAGCAGGGGCACAGCCCCTGCACCCTTTAGCCCCGAGGTGTAACGACCTGTCTCGGTGCCTGTTCATTGTGGGGCCGGTACGGCAGGCCCCTGCACATATATTTAAAGGCGCTTAAATGCCTGAAACCTATATTCATAATGGCCCGCTGGTGATCGGTGCGGGGCTTGCCGGTTTGTCGGTGGCGCTCAATACCGCGCCGCATAAGACACTGGTGCTGGCCCCCGTAGCGCTTGGGGTTGCCTGTTCCTCGGCCTGGGCGCAGGGTGGGATTGCCGCGGCCCTGTCGTCTGAAGACAGCCCCGAAGCCCATGCTACCGACACCATCAATGCCGGTGCCGGTCTGGTGGATGAAAAGGCTGCACGCTTACTGACGCAACTAGGGCCGGACACTGTGCGCCGCCTGAATGAACTCGGGGCACCGTTTGATCACAATCCCGACGGTAGCTATGTCCTGAACCGCGAGGCCGCACACGGATTAGCGCGTGTGGCGCGTGTCGGCGGTGATCTGGCGGGCAAGGCCATTCTTGAGGCCGTGACGACCAGGGTTCTGGCGGCGGATCATATCACGGTCTGGGAGGGCGCAATCGCCTATGGCCTGATCCGTTCGGATACCGAAACGGTGATTGGGGCCATTGTCGAATATGAGGGCCGCCTCATCCATGTCTTTGCCCCTGTGGTCGTATTGGCGACCGGTGGCGCAGGCGGGCTATATGCGGTGACCACCACACCGGCCAAGCTTCTGGGCGAAGGCATGGCCATGGCGGCACTGGCGGGGGCTGAGATTGCCGATCCTGAGTTTGTCCAGTTCCATCCGACGGCACTGAAATATGGTGACCCCTCACCACTGGCCACCGAAGCCCTGCGCGGCGAAGGGGCGGTGCTGGTGAGCAAGGACGGCTATCGCTTTGCGTTTGATGACCATCCCGATGGTGAACTGGCGCCGCGTGATATTGTGGCGCGGGCCGTGTTTCGCGCCGATGCCGAACTTGGGGGGGCGTTTCTTGATGCCACCAAGGCCATTGGCGACCACTTTCCGCACGAATTCCCGACCGTTTTTGCTGCCTGCATGAAGGCCGGTATTGACCCGCGTGTTGAACCCATTCCGGTCGTGCCGGCTACCCATTACCATATGGGCGGCATAGCCACTGACCTTGAGGGGCATACGTCACTTAAGAACCTGTTTGCCGTTGGTGAATGCGCCTCGACCGGTGTGCACGGGGCCAATCGACTGGCGTCTAACTCATTGCTTGAGGCCGCTGTTTTTGGTGAACGTGTCGGCCACATAGTCAGCGAAACCCTGATCAGCTTTACGCCTGATCCGGCGTCGGCTCTGGTGCCTGATTTGCCGCCGCAACTGCCGCCTGAGGCGCTTCTGGCCTTGCGTCAGGCCATGAGCCAGCATGCCGGAGTGATCCGCGACGAAGCCGGTCTGACCGTGCTTCTGCAATTCATAGACAGCCTGAAAACCACGCATGGCCCTGCCCTGCCTTTGATTGCTGCACGGTTGATTGCCGAATGCGCCTTGCAAAGACACGAGAGTCGGGGTTCTCATTACCGCAGGGACTACCCCCAAACGGCAGACAGGGCTGAACGCAGCTTCGTCCGCCTGAAAGAGGGGCGCATCGAGGAAAGGGAGCCTGCCTGATGTATATTACCGGTTTACCTGATATTCTGCTTGAACCGATCATCCGTGACGCCTTGCGCGAAGACCTTGGTCGTGCCGGTGACGTTACCGCAGCGGCCGTGATCGCGCCCAAGGCCCGGTTTCAGGCCGAGTTCCGTTCGCGCGCCGCAGGGGTCAGTGCCGGTATTGATTGTGCGCGTCTGGCCCTGAGCCTCATGGACCCGCAAATCCGCTTCGAAATCATCAAGCCCGATGCCAGTCAGGTCGTGGCCGGTGATGTCATTGCCCGCGTCGAAGGCAATGCCCGGGCCATTCTGGCGGCGGAACGTGTGGCGCTGAACCTGTTGTCGCATCTGTCAGGTGTGGCGACTCTCACCAAGACCTATGTGGATGCGATTGACGGGCTCCCGGCAAAAATAGCCTGTACACGCAAGACCTTACCGCTTTTGCGCGCCTTGCAAAAACATGCTGTGCGCTGCGGTGGCGGCTTTAACCATCGCTACGGTCTGGATGATGCCATCCTGATCAAGGACAACCATATCGCCATTTGCGGTGGCGTCTCCAAGGCGCTGGAAAAGGCCAAGGCCGCGGCATCCCATACCATGAAAATCGAGCTTGAGGTCGATAGCCTTGATCAGTTGCGCGCCGCCCTGCCCTATGGACCGGATGTGCTGCTGCTTGATAATTTCAGCCTTAAGGAGCTGGAAGAAGCGGTGAAGCTGGCCAAGGGAAAAACGGTGCTTGAAGCCTCAGGCGGCGTCAATCTTGAGACGGTGCGGGCCATTGCTGAGACAGGGGTTGACGTGATTTCGGTCGGCGCTTTGACCCATTCAGCCACTGTGTTTGACATCGGTCTGGATGCGGCCTGATAAGGCTATAACAGACGGTTGATGCGTTCGCTCAAAGGCTTGTCGATCAAGGCATCGAACAGAAAGGCGAAGACGACCGCGCCGGTAAATACGCACCACCACAGCCCCCATTGGGCCGCTTCGGTCAGACCGAAGCGGCTGATGATGATCTGTGCGACGCCGAAACCTAAGGCTCCGGCAAAGGAATGGGTGATAAACAGCGACAGGGACATGCGGCCCATGCGTCGCGTCAGGCTGTTTTCGCGAAACGTCACGGCGGCGGACAGAACGATCCCCAAACCGAGCAGGCCGAGGATAAAATTATCCAGCCATATCTGACGCGGATAGCCCGACAGGATGACAATAAGGGCCATCGTCACCATGATCAGGGCCGCATAGCTGCGGCGGTTGAGGGTGAACCCCGCGCTCAGGCGTTCAAGCAGGCTGCCGATGATAAATATGGGAATGCCGCGCAGCAGGCCCCAGCGGAAAGACAGGTCAACCAGACTGCCGCCCGCCCACAGGTGCGCCAAAGCCACCCCACAGCCCCAGACGGTCGCCAGAAGTAAAATCCATTGCCCGCGCTTAAGAACATAGACTCTGGCGGCATAAAGACTGAACAGCCCATAGCAGACCACCAGCACCGACAGCGTCCATGTGGGCACGTTCCAGGCTTCGATGTCGGTCACGCCCCACGCATAAACAAAAAAGAGCTGATAAAGGAAAAGGTCGGCCTCGCGGTGATCCGGCGGCATACCGGCAGCCGTGGCCATAAGCACCAGAGCCAGCAGGGCAAACAGCATGATCGCATGCACCGGCCAGAAACGCATCACCCGTTTGATGACAAACTTTACCCGGCTGATACGCCCGTCATGGAGGCGCTTGCCGTAGGCGCGACTGAGGATAAAGCCGGACAGAAGCAGGAAAAAATCGGTCGCCAGCCAGCCTTGCTGAAAGACCGGCAATATATCGCCCAAAGGGGTCGGGGCGCGGACACCGAAGTGAAACAGGAGGATAAATCCTGCCGCCAGAAAGCGCAGAACGTCAAGACTGGCGCCCCCCGGACGCGGTGTCAGGGGCGGATGTGGCGGGTTCACGATCATATGATTGAGCTTAAGCTGCGCCGGTTAAGATTCCCTGTTTTGCCCCATATTTTCGCCCAATATGCGCCTATTGGGGCTGGGGGTGGCTGAAAAATCAGGGAAAAACAGGGAAAAGATGCGAAATAATGCAAAAAACAGTGCCGAAAAGCACGCCCAAAAAGCGGTTCCCCGCCCCGGTTCGGCAGGGCATTTATGTAAGTCGCCTCTCTTCCGAACTGTAAATTTATACATGATCAGACACGGTCTCTCCCAGCTTCCCCTCAAGTCAGGTTCGCCGAAGGTGCTTCCATGTATGAAATCCGTGACTCCCTGATTTTATCCCCGTCAGACGCTGCCAAGTTCGACAATTCGGACACCCATCTGTCCCCGCCCCCCGTGTCGGATAAGCGTGACACCCAGCTTAAACATATTGCCATCATGGGCAATTTCCCGCCCCGCCAATGCGGGCTGGCGACCTTTACCCGCGACATCCATGCCTGCCTGCATGAGGCCCTGCCCGAGGCGCAGATCGATGTCATTGCGATGAACGACAAGGGCCTTGAATATGACTATCCCGAAGTCGTCACTCATCAGATAGCGCAGGAGGATGGCGACGCCTATCATCGGCTGGCCGAAGACCTTAACCGGCGCGGCGTACAGGCGGTATTTGTTCAGCATGAATTCGGCATCTATGGCGGTGACGCCGGTGCGCATCTGATCAAAACACTGGAACGTCTGGATGCGCCGGTCATAACCACCCTGCATACGATCCTTGAGACGCCGAATGAGGCGCAAAACCGTGTGATGCGTGACCTTATCCGGCTGTCGTCACGGCTGATTGTCATGTCGCGCAAGGGCGCAGACATTTTACAGCATGTCTATCAGGTGCCCGCGACCCAGATTCATATTATTCCGCATGGCGCGCCGTCACGCCCCCTGTCCGATACGGCGCCGTTCAAGGCCGCACTCGGATTTGGTGAGCGGATGGTTCTGACGACCTTTGGCCTTTTGTCGCCCAATAAGGGTATTGAAACCATAATCGAGGCCTTGCCTGAGATCGTCAAAACCACACCGGAGGTGTTGTATCTGGTGGTCGGTGCCACCCATCCGCATCTGGTCGCCCATGAGGGCGAAGTCTATCGTGAGGGGCTTCTCAGTCGCGCGCGCGAACTGGGGGTTGAGGACAATATCCGTTTCATCAACCGCTTCGTCGATGACGCCTATCTGATTGATATTCTTCAGGCGACAGATGTCTATGTCACGCCCTACCTGACTGAAACCCAGATCACCTCGGGCACCTTAAGTTATGCGCTGGCATTGGGATGTCCGGTGGTTTCCACGCCCTATTGGCATGCCGCTGAAGCCTTAAGCGGTGGCGTCGGCGTCCTGTGTGGCTTTGGCGACAGCCGCGCCTTCGCCACGGCGATTTCCGACCTGTTGCAGCATCCCGAAGACCGTCTGGCCCTGTCGCAACGCGCCTATGATAACGCCCTTCCGTCACGCTGGCCGTCAGTGGCTCAGGCACTGGCGGATACGGCAGTCAAGGATATTCGCGACAAAAAAGCCCTGCCGCCCCGTTCACAGACGGCCCCTTCAACTTCCCCCCATTACCCCATGACTTCATCCATGCCCCGTTCGTCTGCACCGAAAAACCGCCTCTATCTCACCCGTGCGCCGTCATGGGGGGCTATTGAGCGGATGAGTGATGATTGCGGCATATTCCAGCATGGCAAATATCGCCTTCCTGACCGGTCACACGGCTACTGCACCGATGATAATGTGCGTGCGCTTTCGCTTGTGGCACGGCAGTCGCTATGGGTCAGTGAGAACCGCAACCGCGATG
>JBCEBX010000024.1:6583-7298 GCA_039206455.1 Asticcacaulis sp. | reverse complement strand
GAAGAAGCTTGAGATCGAATTGGCCGCCGGGCGCGTCATGACGGCAAAGGTCAGGGCCGCGACCGCCAGACCGGCAATAATGGCCACGCTCAGGTCAAGGCCGCGACGAATCTTTGAACGACGGGTCTCCTTGCGCAGGTCTTCGCGCCTGACCGGCAGCCATCTGAGGCCGAGCAGAAGCAGAACAGTCGTCACGATCTCAACCAGCAACTGGGTGATGGCCAGATCCGGTGCAGACAGCCAGACAAAGGTCAGGCAGCAGACGATGCCCGCGCCGCCCATGAGGATAAGGGCGACAAAGCGGTGATATTTGGCCTGATAGGCGGCCCCGACGGCGCAGACACCACCGACCAGCCACAGGAGGGCGAAGAAGGGATCGACGGCCTGCACGTTGGTTGAAATCGACAGGCCACCGGATGTGGCGACGATGATCAGTCCGATGAGCAGGGGCACAAGCACCAGAAGGCGCAGTTGCGGCTGAAGGGCGCGGGTGCTGAAGCGGCGCTCCATGAAGCGGGCCAGCATGACGAGACGCGCCATCAGGCTGTCGAACAGACGTCGTGCCTGAAACCGGTGGAGGAACGGCGGGGCCCCGCGCGGGTTGGCATTGATGCGATTGCGAAAGCAGACATAGAGCAGGATGCCGCTGACCAGCGCTATGACACTGAGGGCGAGGGCCGGGTTGAAGCCATGCCAGATACGCAGGCTGTAATAG
>JBCEBX010000024.1:0-6573 GCA_039206455.1 Asticcacaulis sp. | reverse complement strand
GTGTGTTATCGCCCAGTACGGCCACGACGGCGGCGTTGAGGAGCGGGGCGATGGTCAGGCCGGGGATGATGCCGATGACCAGACAGATCAGCACCAGAACGGCGATGGGGAAGATCATCCAGCGCGGTGGCTCTTTGGGGGTGTGGGGACAATCAACCGGCGGCGGGCCAAAGAAGGTCTTATGGATAAAGCGCAGGGAGTAAAGCACGCTGAAGGCGCTGGCCAGGGTTGCCAGAGCGGGCAGGGCGTAACTGAACTGAAGGTTAGAGCTTTGGGCGATGGTTTCGGCCAGGAACATTTCCTTGGACAGGAAGCCATTGAGCAGGGGGACGCCTGCCATGGCGGCGGCGGCGACCATGGCCAGACTGGCGGTGAGGGGCATATAGCGTATCAGGCCGCTCAGTTTGCGCATGTCGCGCGTACCGGTTTCGTGGTCGATGATCCCGGCTGCCATGAACAGCGATGCCTTGAAGGTCGCGTGATTGACCGTGTGGAAGATGGCGGCAACAGCGGCCAGCGGGCTGTTGAGGCCCAGAAGCAGCATGATCAGCCCCAGATGGCTGAGGGTGGAATAGGCCAGCAAACCCTTGAGGTCGTGCTGATAGATGGCGGCAAAGGCCCCGATAAGCAGGGTTGCCATGCCTGCGGAACCGACAAGGACATACCACGCATCTGTGCCTGAAAGCACAGGCCAGAGAAGGATCAGCAGAAAGATACCGGCCTTAACCAGTGTCGCCGAATGCAGATAGGCGCTGACCGGTGTCGGTGCGGCCATGGCGTGCGGCAGCCAGAAGTGGAACGGAAACTGCGCGCTTTTGGTGAAGGCACCGATAAGGATCAGGATGAGGGCGGGCAGGTAGAGGTCATGGGCGCGGATACGCTCGCCTGCGGACAGGACGACCTCAAGGTCAAAGCTTCCGGCCATCTTGCCAAGCAGTAACATGCCGACCAGCAGACACAGGCCTCCGGCGGCGGTTGTGGTCAGGGCCATGCGTGCGCCTTCGCGGGCATTGGCGCTCTGATGCCAGTAGGCGATCAGCAGGAAGGAGAAAAGGGAGGTGATTTCCCAGAAAATAACGAGCTGGATGAGGTTGCCCGACATCACAACCCCGAGCATGGCCGCCATAAAGGCCAACAGGAAGGAATAGAAGCGCGGAACAGGGTCTTCGGCCGACATATAGTAGCGGGCATAGAGGACAACCAGCGCGCCAATACCGGTAATCATCAAGGCAAACAGCCATGACAGGCCATCGAGGCGGAAGACCAGATTGATGCCGATGGAGGGCAGCCAGGGGATGTCCGCGCGCACGCCCTCGGCACTTACGCCTTGCAGCATGGCCAGACACAAAAGGCAGGCCAGCGTTACGGTGGCGGCCAGCGTGGCGGCGGCGTTTCGGGCATAGGTCGGTAGCCATGAGGCAAGCAGGGCACCGCCGATCGGCAGGCTGATGAGCGCCAGAAGCAGGAAACTAGTCGGCATGAGGCGCTCCGCTATGCAGGGTTAAGCCTAGCGCTTGCCAGAAGGGCGCATCAACCGTTGTAAGATGTAATTTTTTTGTGTTGCCAGGGATCATGTCTCGCCGGTCACCTGAAGCGTGGTGCCGGCCTTTGGCGTTTCGGCAATCTGTTCGCGGGTCGTATCACCGGTCAGAGACGGGCTCTGCGGTGGCGTGACCTGTAGAGGCGTGAACAGAAGGCGTGCGCCAGCCATCATAATCTCCCTGATTGTGTGGAACAATATCAGCGTAAACGATGGAAATCGCTTTGTAAACAGATCGTAAGTTAAAGATTTGCCGGTGTGGGCCGGTTTGAATATAAAATTTGTATGCCGCACTATATCTTAGGGCCGGCTCAGAATTTCGGATGCTAAGCGGGTCGTCCTGCTGGCGATATTGTGCGCATGGCAGATCCGTGTTTTGCGAATATATTGCCTCGGGCAGTGTGAGGCCGAATGCGGTGCTTTTGGGCGAGAATTAACGCTTGCGGAAGGCCTCGACCAGCTGCCCCATGATGGACAGAGCGATTTCAGGCGGTGTTTGCGCGCCGATATCAAGTCCGGCAGGCCCGTTTATTCTCAAGACATCGACGTCGCTCCAGCCCCTTTCTGACAGGTGCTGAAGGCGGTTCTGGTGCGTCCGGCGACTGCCCAAGGCGGCAATATAAAAGGCTGGTGAGGAAAGGGCCTGATGCAGGATGTCCGGTTCATAGTCGTGATCGTGAAACAGGCAGACTATGGCGGTATAGGCATCAATGCCAGTGGCGTCCCAGTCCTGTGGCGAGGTCATAGGGAGCGCCGTCGAAAAACGGGCGGCGGCGGTGCGTGTATCATGATCAGGGCTGTGGACGCGGGTGTCGATCTCGCAGAGCAGACTGATCTGCGCCAATGCGGTCACAATGGGCCCGCTGCCGAAGATCAGCAGGCGGCATTGGGGCGTGTAGGTGCGCACAAAATCCGGTACATCGTCACAGCGATAGGTCGCCGTTGTCCGGTTGTGTCGGGCCGCTACCAGTTGCATCAGGTCGGCGTCGCTGAGGGTGACGTCGAAATAGACATATATGGCTGAGCCGCACGGCAGGGTGATGTCCTTGAAGCGTGAGCCTTCGCCATAGAGTTCAAGATGATTTGTCTGTGCCCTTATGGCGCTCAGGGCGTCATGGATCAGGGCCTGTTCGACGCAACCGCCGCTTATGGCCCCCAGAGCGCGGCCATCTTCGGCGACGGCCAGCTGACTGCCTAAGGGGCGCGGGGATGAGCCATCAAGGCGCACCAGAGTGAGAAGCGCTGTGCGCTGCCCTTCCTGACGCCACGCAAGCAGGGCGTCAAGAACATAGTCGGCATAGGGCGGCGTGCGGATATCGGTGACAGAATTCACGATGGTCTGGCCAGCAGACTTTCTTCGATCGGCAGGGTTCTGATGCGTACGCCTGTGGCTGCGAAAATGGCGTTGCAAACCGCAGGCAGGACGGGCGGCAGGGCCGGTTCACCGAGACCGGTCGGGGGATTGTCACTGAGGATGAAGTGGGTGTCTATCTTTGGGGTATCAGACATGCGCATCAGCGGCACTTCATGCAGATTGGTTTGCACGGCCCGTCCGTTTTCAAAGGTGATGCACTGTTTCAGCTGGCCGATACCGTCGATGATCGAGCCTTCGACCTGATTATAGGCTCCGAAGGGATTAATAATCACCGAGCCGACGTCACCTACGGCCCAGACCTGCAGGACGCGCCATGATCCATCGGGTGCGACCTTTACCTTGGCTACCTCAGCGAAATAGCCGCGGTGGCTGAAATAGGTAGCGACCCCAAGACCTATGCCGTCGGAGGCTTTGAAATCTGCCCAGCCGGAACGGGTGCGCAGGGTTTCGAGTATCTCTTTTATACGCCGGAAGTCATAGGGGTTGCGGCTGTCTGAGCTTTGGGGTGCGCCGCTGGCTAACTGTGCGTCGACCAGTTCCAGCCGGAAGGCCAGCGGGTCTTTTTTCAGGGCATGAGCGATTTCGTCGAGAAAACATTCATGGACAAAGGCCAGTGCGTTTGATGAGGGGGCGCGCAGATAGCCGGTGGGAATCGTGGTTTCGATCACCGATTGCCTCAGTTCGAAATGCTCAACTACGCCTGAGGCGAAAGCGTGCGGGGAAATATTGGCCCCCGCTGACGGCTTGCCGTCCCGGCCATAGGTCACACCGTGCGCCGTATAGGCCGATAAGCGGCCCTGATCATCGATGGCGGCCTTCAGATCATGCAGGTTGCCCGGCCGGAAAAAGTCATAAGCCAGATCGTCTTCGCGCGTCCATAGCAGTTTGATCGGTACGCCGGCCTTCTGGGAAATCGCCGCCGCCTCGACCATATAGTCGTTTTCAAGCCGCCGTCCGAAGCCGCCACCAACACGGGTCATGTGGACGGTGATCTTGTTTTCAGGGACGTTCAGTTCTTTGGCCAGCAGCCTGATGCCCCAGCCGGGGGCCTGAGTGGGGGCCCAGATTTCAATCTGTTCTGATGTTGCCTTCGCCGTGCAGTTCTGGGGTTCCAGCGCCAGATGGGGAATGAACGGCACTTCGTAGCGCGCCGAAACCACCGTGGCGGCGTTCGCGAGTACGTCTGCGGCCTTGCCTTTGCTCTGGAGGCTCTCGCCCGTGCCCTTAAGCAGGGTGTCGGCCTGAGTGCGATAGGTTTCCGTGTCGTGACCTTTACCGATGGCTTCGTCCCACTGCACCTCAAGCTGGTCGGCGGCGGTTTTGGCCTGCCACCATTTGTCGGCGACTATGGCGACGCCATCCTGCAGGCCCTGTATATTGCCGGTGCCTTTCAAGACGAAGACCTGCGTAATGCCGGGCAGGGCGCGAATGGCGTCCAGATTGCCGCTCAGGAACTTTGCACCGAAAACAGGCGGCTTACGGTAAAGGGCATATTTCATACCGGGAATGAGGGTGTCGATACCGAAGACCGGTTCACCGGCGAGCACCCTGGCGCTGTCGACGCCGCCCTGAGATGTACCGATGATTTTAAAATCTTTCGGGTCTTTTAATGTCACCGAAGCGGGGTCCGGCACCGTGAGTTCAGACGCCGCCTGAGCCAGTTCGCCATAGTGCGCCTGTTTGCCGCTGGCCCTGTGGTGAACGACGCCGGATACAACCTCAAGCGCTTCGACAGGCGCCGAAAGTTTAACGGCGGCGGCTTGCAGGAGCATGAAGCGAACGGCTGCCCCCGCCCGTCGCATGGGTTCGTAATTGGTTGGAATCGAGGTTGAGCCACCGGCAATCTGACCGCCATAAAGTTTTTCATTGACCGGTGCGGTGACCACCTTAACCTGTGTCCAGTCAATATCCATTTCTTCGGCGACGATCATGGGCAGGGAGGTCTTAATGCCTTGCCCGATTTCAGGGTTTTTGGCCCTGATGGTCACCTTGCCATCGGAAGATATGGCGACATATTGTGTCATATTGGCCGAGGCGGCCTGCGCCTCTTTGGCAGTGGCGCCAAAGCCCATTAACAATCCGCCGCCCGCGAGGGTGGCTGAGGACAGGAACAGGCGGCGGGACATCATTACTTTGGTCATGATCAGGCCTCCCTTGTGTCGGCGGGCGAAAGGCCAGCGGCGCGTTTGATGCCTGCGCGAATGCGGGTATAGGTGGCGCAGCGGCAGATATTGCCATCCATGGCCATGTCAATATCAGCATCCGTGGGGGCGGGGTTTTCCATAAGCAGGGCGGTGGCGGCCATGATCTGACCGGACTGGCAATAGCCACACTGCATGACGTCATCCTCGGCCCAGACCTTGAGTAGGGCCTGACCGGCGGCGGTTTCAGACACGCCTTCGAGAGTTGTGATCTCAGTGCCTTCGGCGACACTTAAGGGGGTCACGCACGAACGGACCGGCACACCGTCAATATGCACGGTGCAGGCCCCGCACTGGGCAATGCCGCAGCCGAATTTTGTCCCCGTAAGCCCCAGTTCATCGCGTAAAACCCACAGGACGGGCATATCTTCGGGCAGGTCGAGCGTGTGGGGCTTACCGTTAATTTTAAGCGATATCATGGTCAGGCTCCTGCGGGGTGATCCGGTGCGGTGATCAGGGTGTTTGCGATCTTTAAGGCGTCGCGTGTATCTATGTCGAACAGGCCAGGGTGCGGAACAGCTATTCGGGTAACTTCGGTACTGTGACGGCTGATCAGGCCAAAAGCCCCTCGATCCCCCGACAGCGTCCTCAGGGTATTGAAATGTTTGCGGCTAAAAAGCGCCGGTGGAGAGACTATGCCTTCTGTTTCCGAGACGGCAATGCTTATTTCGCGGTCAGTGTCTATGGCGGCTTTGAGCCGTTCGATCAGGGCGCGGTCTATGAAGGGCATGTCCGCCAGAACGATGAGGACGGCGTCGGCGTCTTTTACCGCCGCTACGGCCAGTGACAAATTATCGCCCATGCCGGCGTTGGGCGCGGGTATCAGAAGGGTGAAGCCTCTTTGCCTTAAGGGCGAGGCCAATAGCGCCGAATGGACCAAGGCGATTTTTTGCGCCCAGACCATGCCCTCAAGCCTGTCGGCGGTGACCAGCGCCAGAGGCTTGCCGCCGAGCAGAGCTTCGAGCTTATCGTCGTCGCCAAAACGTTGGGAGCGCCCCGCTGCCAGAAAAATCAGGGCACAGCGAAGCGCGGGCCTCGCTTTGCCTTTTGCCGCGTCAGACGGATCGCATGCCGGTGTTTCCTGCACGGTCGGGCCTCATGCCATTTTGGATTTTAGTTGCCTGTTAAATAGGCGATGAGATCGGCGCGTCTTTTGGCGTCCTTAACCGGTGCCATAGTCATGGTATTGCCCGGAATGGACTTTCTGGGGTCGGCCAGAAAGCTGTCGAGTTGGGCTTCGGTCCAGACGGGTGCCGCCTTCATCGCCGGTGAATATTTGAATTTGGCGTCATTGGTGCCCGCTTTTTTACCGACAATGCCCGCCAGATGCGGGCCAATGCCCGTTTGACCGGGTGTAAGCGAATGGCAACTGACGCAGGCGCCGAACGCCTTTTTGCCGGAAACGGGGTCGCCTGCGGGCACCTGAGCGGCAGCCTGAGCGGCGCCAAGTGTAAGAC
>JBCEBX010000023.1:5286-7321 GCA_039206455.1 Asticcacaulis sp. | reverse complement strand
GATCCAGACTATCGTCCTGACCGATAAAGACATCAAGGACAATGAGCTGGAACGTATGGGCCTTTAGTTTTTGCAGAGCTTCAAGACGATCATTGGCAATGTGGACAGTGGCACCCGCCTTTATCAGCAGGGTTTCGACGATACGCGCCTGTGTTTTGCTGTCTTCCACCACCAAAACGTTTTGGGTCATGAATCACGCCTTGTTACAAATTGTTTCCATACGAAATATTACAATTTATTTCTGCGCAAGTGCAAAAAGGCGATTTATCTATTTTTGTTAACAATAACTTGTGAGGCTTTTGCGGGCGCACCTTACCGGTCGGAAGCGGTATGTGCGTCCCGATAACGATTATAGCTCTTAGGGTAAGATGTGGCCTAGGGGCGTTTCGCCGCAGGGGCGGGCGTATGGCGGAAAACAATATAGCTGAACAGGACCATCGAGGCGAATGTCACCACTGATCCGACAGCCGCAAGGGGTGCCAGTGCGGCAATCCCGAGCACCGAGCCAGCTATGCCGGGAGCGAGCAGTAAAAGCCCTAAGGTCAGGCTCAGCAGATGTATCAGAGCTAGTCTGGTCTCTGCCTCAGGGCGGGCGCCATAGAACCGGCCTGACAGAAACATACCGACCCAGCCGAGAAGATTAATATGCGCATGTACAGGCGACAGGGTGAAGTCATGCTTCATGCCCATGATGACGCCCATCAACATGCCAACAAGGCCGAACACGACGGCCAGCCGCAAAAACCATGCTGAGATCATTTGAATTCCCCCCGATTTATCCCTTAGGGAGAAGTTAGCCTTGTTCAGGGAGGGTGGCAATACGGGAATTAGGCCCGTATTCAGACAGTCGGATCAGCAGGAGGAATCAGTCCCTGTAACTGACGCGTCAGACGTTCGCCGCGCCGACCGGCGGCCAGAGCCGCATCTGACAGGCGTTTCAGGTCGCTGTTGGGGCTTTGTTTGCCGATCATTTCCAGAGCGGCGTTCATGACCTTGAGCATCTCGCTGAAGTCATGGGCCATCTGGCCCGAAAGCCGTCCGGCGGCTTCATAGCGGCTGGTTTCGTTCAGGGCCTGATCCAGTCGCTTTTCGCGGGCCTCAAGATCGGCCTTGGCCAGTTTGAGGGTATGGACTTCGTGTTCCAGGGCACCGAGACGGGTTTTCAGGCTCAGATATTCCATGCCTTCGGTATAGCGCTGGTTTTCATTAGCGGTTCCTGAGGGGGCGGTTTCCGAAGACGGCTGAGGGCTTAAGTCCTGTGGCGGCACATGGTCGGTAATATCAATGGCGATGCCAAACAGGTGTCGGTCCTCCTCACCGCCCTGCGCCTGACCCTTAAGGGCAATTTTGCGCAAACCGCGTTCGGAGTGATTTACCTCAAGCTCGAGATCAATCTCATCAAGCTCACCGGACATCAGTTGCCCAAAGGCCGTATCGGCCAGCGCCTGATCGGTATCCGAAATCAATGTCGGGCCACCGGCTTCGGCGCGCCCTATGAGGCGGCGCATACCTTCGTCTTCGATGATGGCCTCAGAGTCGCGATCATAGTGCCAGACGCCGACCCCAAGGGCGGCGCGCGCGGTTTCCGCCTGCCTCAGATCAGCCAGTGCGAGGGCGTCTTCGGGTGAAACAGCGGACGTGATCTGAGATGGCGGCAGGGGCAGGGCCATGACGGTGATGCCCTGTTCTGCGCCGTCCTGTGTGTGCACGCGCCAGCCGCTGACTATGCCGGTACGCGTCTGGTTATCGGGGCCTTTGAGGCTCAGGGTTATGTGGCGCAGGGGATGGTCTGTGTCAGTGGTATCAGGCGCAAGGCCCGTCAGATAGTCGAGCGCGCCCGGCAGGTCATCTGCGGCGACGCAACAGTCTCCCCAACTGCGGCCCAGAGCGGTTTCGCGTGTCAGGCCGAACAGGTCGCAGGCGGCAGCATTGAGATCGACGACTGTGCCATTCTGATCCAGACCGAAAAAGGCGGCGGGTGCCGAGGTAAACCAGTGGCCGCGCCAGATGCCGCTCAGGTCGCCGATGCCTTCGC
>JBCEBX010000023.1:0-5276 GCA_039206455.1 Asticcacaulis sp. | reverse complement strand
CCATAGGTGGTCTCAAGCTCTACGAGGGCAGTGGTCGAACCTATGACCTCGCCCATGGTGTTGACGATGGGCATGGAGGTGACGGAGACTCGCACCTTAGAGCGCGTATTATGATTGACGATCATATGCTCAAAGCCCTTGACCGTCTGACCGCGCAGGGTACGGGCCACGGGCAGAAGATCGGGCGGTATGATGCGGCCATCGGGATAGGTGATGCCCCAGGTCGCCGAGTGAAACCTCAGGCCGATCAGTTCGTTATCCTTACGCCCCAGCAACTGGTGAGCGGTGCGGTTGGCGAAGGTGAACTTGCCCGTCGCATCGGTTTCCATCAGGGCCACCGGTATGGCATTAAGCACATTGAACATGCGCCGTTCCAGATTGTCGATCTTGCGTTCGGCCTTGAACAGAAGACTCTGGAATTCGCGGACCTGAAGCGTGCGTTTAACCGCAACAATACCCGCCATCAGGGCCAGCCCCAGCAAAACAGCAGCGGCAAGCGCAAGCAATACAATCAGATCGCCTTCGGTTTGCAGCAGCATATCAGACAGAACCCCCAAAATAACCGGCACAATAGACGGTGACTTGCCCTAAAACGCGACACAATTAGCCCGTGGGTTGTTTCACAGCAAAATCCATACCCGTAAAGCCTTCATCAAGCGGCAAGGGCAGGGGAATGACAAGGCTGCAGGAATAAAAATGCAAAAAGGCCGGTCCCGAAGGACTGGCCTTTTGAGCAATCACCCGAAAGAGTGATTGGAGCGGGCGAAGAGGATCGAACTCTCGACATCAACCTTGGCAAGGTTGCGCTCTACCGCTGAGCTACGCCCGCTTAAATCAGTTCTCAGTGGGCGTCGCCGCCGCCTGAGGAGCGCCTTATAGACAAAAGGGCCGGATCATTGCAAGCGCCTTTTTCGGCAAAGCTGTGAAAAACTTTTAAAAAAATAGGCGGCCTATTTGCCGTAGGGAGACGGCAGGGTGGCAAAGACCAGACCCGGCACGAAATCACCGGCTTCAAAACGGGCATATTGCGGGCCATCGGGAAATTCAAACACCACGACAATATCTTCGCGCGGATCAAGGCGGGCGATAGCGGTGGTGGCCTCAATGGGGAAATCAAAGCGGATGGTCGGGCGCGTTTGCGGGCGGCCCTTATATTCCCCCATCAGGTTGAAGCCCGCCATATTAACCTTAGGGGCGTCTTCAAGAACCATGCTTGTCAGATGACGGCTTTGGGCTGTGAAGCTGTGGTCATAGCGGGTGATGTTGAGCGGCATCGACGCGCTCAGGCCGAGGGGGGCCTTATCGATCACGCCGGAGGGCCGGTATTTCGGGTCGCGCACCATAAGACGGGCGCTGTAGGGGCGTCTGTCGTCGGGAAACTGAATCATGGCCGTCAGGGCATGGCGATCAGTGAGGCCGTAAAGCCCCAGCGCCATATGGATGTCACCGGTCTTCTGATACTGCACCAGTCGCCATTTGCGCGTACCGGCTTCTGTGCGATCGGTCAGCCACTGGGCTTTTGGCCCTGCAAAGGTCAGGCGGTTCTGTGTGACGAAGCCTCTGTAGGCCCCTTTGACGGTCTCAACCTCAGCCAGCAAGGCCGGATTACGGCAATCGACGCGTGCGGCCGCAGTGTGGGCCTGATGGATAGTGGCGTAGACCGACTGAGGGTTCTGGCCGCTGATCAGGGCGGCGTTGCGCATCTGGATCAGGCCGCCGCCCAAGGCCAGCGCTTCGGGGGCGCTCAGCCAGTGGCAGGTTTTGTTAGCCGTGTGAATGAACTGACGCTGTGTGAGTTTGCTTAAGGCATCAGCCAGCGCAGCCCCTGACGTGGCCATACAGGCCAGAGCCAGCAACGCCGCCTTAAGACGGCCGTTACGTTTGGATTCAGAGGGCAAGGGAAGCCGGGACGGAAGGGTCACAGATATGCTTTTCAGAGGATTTACTTGGTATGGTCACGTAAGCTCTTTATAAACCGGTAGCCTTAATCCCCCGTTGGCAAACAGGGTTAAAACAGGATTTACCATGGATATTCCCACCGACTTCTGGGTGGCGGCCCTGCTGAAGCGTACCGAGCAGGGGGGCGGGTTCAGCTATGTGACGCGGCGCGGTGATCCGAAGGCCGGAACGGTTATCATCAGGCTGCTGCATTTGCGTGAAGGACGGCATCGGTTGCTGCGTCTGGTGAATACCGGTAGCGGCGAGCGCTGGATCAGCCCGCTGCGTTCCGAAGCGGTTGCGGATATGGACGCCTATATAGACAAGGAAAAACGCTTCGATCCCGATCTGTGGGTCATTGAAATCGAAGACGCCGAAGGGCGGCACTTTCTGACCGAACCGGTGGAGGGCGATGTTCAGGATTTGTAAACCCTGTTCCTAAACGGGATGTCAAAGCCTTTGTGTGAGGATGCCAGCATCAGAATAGTCAGTTTAGGGTGATGCGGCGTGTATTTTTTGCTCAATGATATGGTTTTGGAACTTGAACCTTCGCGTATGGGCCAGCCACTTGATGGTCAGCGTTTTGAGGCCCTGTCCATCGACTATATCGCGCGTCTGGGTAAGGAAATGTTCGCTGCCGATCCGCAGGCGCACCGCAAGGACCCGGAACGGGCGCGCCGTCTGTGCTATCTGCTGTTTCTGAAAATGCCGCGCATCAATGCGGCCCAGTTTTTCAATCTGGGCACCAGTGGTAAACCCGATGAGGTCGATGCCAGCTTCAAGTCGCTGAATGAAATGGCCATGGGCATGATGTACCAGCAGCAGCAACAAGGTCAGCTTGATGCGCAGAAGGTCGATCACGCCGTCTGGCAGCGCCGCGCGGCGTAAAAGCAAAAGACATTTTGTGATGAGACGCCTTCCCTGATGATCAGGGGAGGCTTTTTTCATGTCTGGGCAGGGCGGGGGCCGTCACAAAGCTATTTTGCTTTTTATCCGAAAACCGCTTCGCACTTTTCGGAATGCGCTCTAGGTTTTGTTGGCGTTCATAACAGGATTGATCATGAGCCTGACGACTTCTATCGGCTGGGTGCCGCCGTCCTACGGCCTGACCGTCATTGCCGAAGCCGCATCGCCGGATAAGGCCATAGGCGTTCAGCTGTTGCTCGATGGCGACGGGCGGGCGCATTATGCCGTCTCCCGCAAAGGTGAGGCAGTGATAAAGCCGTCGCGGCTGGGGTTCATTCTGGCCGATCAGCATCAGCTTGAGCGCAATTTCGCGCTTGTGGCGGCGGAAACCACACGCTTTGATGAGACATGGGAGCAGCCGTGGGGCGAGCGGCGCTTTTCGCGCAATCACTATACGCAATTGCACGTCAGGCTTAGGGAAAGCGCCCGTGAAGGCCGGTCTTTGAATGTGACGTTCCGTATCTATGATAAGGGTCTGGGCTTTCGCTATGAGCTTCCTGAGCAGGTGGGCCTTGAGACGGTCAATATCGCCGAGGAACTGACGGAATTTGATGTGGCCGAACCCGCGACCGCCTGGTGGATACCGGCGGGCGAATGGAGCCGCTACGAATATCTTTATCAGAAAACGCCCCTGTCAGAGGTGGGGCAGGCCCATACGCCGATGACGATCCGCACGCAGTCGGGTCTGCATATGGCCTTTCATGAAGCGGCGCTGGTGGATTATTCAGCCATGTGGCTGCGTCACGTGGGTGGCCAAAAGTTCAAGGCCAGCCTGTCGCCCGCCAGTATGGGGCCGAAGGTCTCACGTCAGGCCCCGTTCAATACGCCGTGGCGGACGTTGCAGATTGCGGAAACGGCAGGCGGGCTGGTGGAAAATGACCTGATCCTCAACCTCAATGAGCCGAATGTCCTTGGGGACGTGTCATGGGTCGTGCCGCACAAATATATCGGCATCTGGTGGGATATGCATCTCGGATTGGCGACGTGGGGAGCGGGTGATAAGCACGGCGCGACGACGGAACGGACGAAGGCCTATATCGATTTTGCCGCCGAACATGGCTTCAGAGGGGTGCTGATCGAAGGCTGGAATCTCGGCTGGGATACGGACTGGTTCGCACGCGGGTTTGATTTTGATTTCTGTAAGGCCTATCCCGACTTTGATCTTGAGGCGGTGGCGGCCTATGCGCGTGAAAAAGGCGTGCGGATTGTCGGCCACCACGAGACAGCGGGCAATATCGCGCTTTATGAATCCCAGCTTGAGGCGGCGCTCGATCTCTATGCGCGGCTGGGGGTCGATTCGATCAAGACGGGTTATGTCGCTGATGTCGGCGGTGTGCGGGCGCGTGATGCCAAGGGCGATATTGTCTATGCCTGGCACGACAGTCAGATCATGGCGCGACATCACCTCAAGGTGGTCACCGAGGCGGCGAAGCGCAAAATCGCGATCAATGCCCATGAGCCGATCAAGGACACGGGCCTGAGGCGCACATACCCTAACTGGGTCGCGCGTGAAGGGGCGCGGGGCATGGAATATAATGGCTGGGGTAATCCGCCTAACCCGCCGGAGCATGAGATCAATCTGGTCTTTACCCGCCTGTTGTCGGGACCGATGGACTATACGCCGGGTATATTGAGCCTTGAGGGCAATGGCCAGCCGCTGCAATCGACGCTGGCGCGGCAACTGGCGCTTTATGTACTGCTCTATTCACCGGTGCAGATGGCAGCGGACACGATGGAGAATCTGGCGCGGCATCCTGTGCCACTGAAGTTCATCTCTGAGGTGCCGGCAGACTGGGCAGAAACCCGTGTGCTGAACGGGGAGGTCGGGGATTATGTGACCATCGCGCGCAAGGATCGTCACAGCGCGGACTGGTATATCGGGGCGGGAACCGACGAAGATGCACGCAGGCTTGAGGTCACGCTTGATTTCCTTGACGACGGGCAGGTCTATGAGGCGCAGATATACCGCGATGCCGGGGACACGCACTATGTCGGTGAGACGCGGCACCACTATGTTTATGAAACGCATCAGGTGACCAGAGGGGCGGTTCTGAGTCTGGAACTGGCGGCAGGGGGTGGGCAGGCCATTCGGCTTGCGGCGCAGGCGGCAGGATAACGCCGGTTTATATAGGGTTTAACTTGGCAATTGAGAGGTAAGGCGCTAAACACGCGGAAAATGAATGAACGTTCACTCCGATTCGTGAGGTGTCCTGTGTTTAAATCCGTTTCTCTGGGCGTAGCCCTGTTTGGGGCAGGCCTGTGTCTTATGTCGCCGACTCTCGCTCTGGCGCAGGCGCAGCCGTTTAAGGCGGTGGAACAGCCGCGTGACTGGACACTGGATGTCGGTGGTGGTCTGGTGCATGGCTTCAGTC
>JBCEBX010000022.1:0-7378 GCA_039206455.1 Asticcacaulis sp. | reverse complement strand
TGGATCGGGCGTCTTCGGAATCGGATCGGGCGCTGGAACTGCGCACCCGTGACCGTCAGCGCAAGCTGATTTCCAAAATTGACGAAGCTATTTCGCGTATTGATGACGGCTCTTACGGCTTCTGTGAAGAAACCGGTGAGCCGATCGGTCTGGGGCGTCTTGAGGCACGGCCAACGGCCACCTTGTCGATCGAGGCTCAGGAACGCCACGAACGTTCCGAGCGCGTTCACCGCGACGACTGATCGACAAAAACGACTTTTACTCTCAATTCATAAGGCGTATGGGAACCCGTTCTGTACGCCTTATTCTTTTCTGGACTTGTTCTCATGACCGTCAAGGTTCGTTTCGCCCCTTCGCCCACTGGCCGTATCCATGCCGGAAATGTGCGTGCCGCCCTGATCAACTGGCTGTATGCGAAGAAACATCAGGGCGTGTTTGTGCTGCGCATCGACGATACCGATCTTGAGCGCTCGACAAAAGAAAACGAAGACCTGATCGAAACCGACCTGAAGTGGCTGGGCCTTGAGTGGGGCGAACGCTACAATCAGTCAAAGCGCTTCGACCTGTACCAAAAGGCCGCCGATACCCTTAAGGCAGCGGGCCGCCTTTATGCCTGTTATGAAACTGCCGATGAACTGGACCGCCGCCGCAAGGTGCAGCTGTCGCGCGGCCTGCCGCCGGTCTATGACCGCGCCGCACTGAACCTGACTGACGCCGAAAAGGCCGCCTTTGAAGCCGAGGGCCGCAAGCCGCACTGGCGTTTTAAACTTGAAGGCAAGCGCGTCGCCTGGGAAGACCTTGTGCGCGGCCACTGTGAGGTCGATACGACCTCTAAGTCCGATCCGGTGCTGATCCGTGAAGACGGGGCGTTTCTTTACACCCTGCCGTCGGTGGTCGATGATCTGGATATGAAGATCACCCACGTCATTCGCGGCGAAGACCACGTTGCCAATACCGGCACCCAGCTTGAGATTTTTGAAGCGCTGTCGGATTTCTTTGGTGCCGCCAGCCTGCCGACCTTTGCCCATATGACGCTGCTGGTTGGCGCGGACGGGGAGGGCTTGTCCAAGCGTCTGGGGTCTTTGTCGATCTCGGAAATGCGGGCGCAGGGCTACGAGCCGCTGGCCGTGACCTCGCATCTGGCCAAGATCGGCACCTCTGATCCGGTCGAGCCTTCGGAGTCACTTGAGGCTCTGGCGGCCTTGCAGGATTTCAGCAAGATGGGTCGCGCACCGGCGCGTTATGACCTTGAGGAACTGCTGCGTGTAAATGCTGGCATTTTGCAAGCCATGTCTTACGCTGAGGCGAAACCACGCCTTGAGGCGGTGAACGCCGATCTGGGGGAGCTGTTCTGGGACACGGTCAAGCCGAACCTCAGCCTGTTTAAGGATGTGGCCGAATGGGCCAATATCGTCAGCGGTGAGATTGCGCCGGTGATCGAGGATGCGGGCTTTGCGGCAAAAGCGCTCGAGTTGCTGCCTGCTGACTATGGCCGCGACAGCTGGAGCGCGTGGACCGGCGCCATCAAGGACGCCACAGGGGCCAAGGGCAAATCCCTGTTTATGCCGCTGCGTCTGGCCCTGACCGGAAAGCCGCATGGCCCCGACATGGGCGCCATAAGCTTCCTGATCGGGCGCGAAAAGATCGCCGCGCGATTAAGGGGGTAGGAACGTATCTCCTCCCTATGCGTAGCATGGGGAGGTGGATTTTTAGCGACGTCTAAAAAGACCAAGTGGTGTTTTTCTTTGCCTCAGGCAAGAAGCCCTCCCGTCACTTTGCTCACGCAAAGTGCCACCCTCCCGCAAAGCAGGAGGGAGAGGCGGCGCAAGTCTGACAGCTATAACACCTTGCGCGTATCGATGCTTTCGTCGTGGCAGCTCATTTCTGAAACGGCATCGAGAATCTGTTCGACCGTATCCACGCTCATATAGGTGTGTCGGAAGGCCTCAGGCGTGAAGCCCTTTTCAACCGTATGATCAACCAGCGCGAAGAAATCTTCCCAGAAGCCGTTGCTGTTAAGGAAGATGATCGGCTTTTTATGCAGATCAAGCCTGCGCCAGCTCAGAAGCTCTATGACCTCCTCAAGCGTGCCGACCCCGCCCGGCAGCACGACAAAGGCATCGGCTTCCTCAAACAGGCGCATCTTGCGTTCGTGCATGGTCTGAACGACCACGGTTTCCACATCGTCATAGAGCCGTTCACGGCTGCGCAGAAATTCCGGCATGATGCCGATGACGCGCCCGCCGTTTTCATGCGCCCCGCGCGCGCATTCGCCCATCAGGCCGACGCCACCGCCGCCATACACAAGCCGCAAACCGTTTTCGGCAAAGGTCTTGCCCAGCGTATAGGCTTCGATCTTGAAGCGCGGCTCGACATTATCGGATGAGCCGCAATAGACGCAGATAGAGCGGATCGGGCGTTGGGCTGAACAGGGGGACGGCAGTATGCCGGGGGGAATCTGAACGGGTTTGGAGCCTGTGTCGGCCATGTAAAATCTATCCTGAATATATGCGGTGTCCGTAGAAAAAGGACGAGACTATCATCACCTTGATTCTATGGACATTATAACGTCCATAAGCTTATATGGCTTTGGTTGCAAAAATTTGAAGGGGTAAACTACCCCGCCTATGGCCCGTAAATATGGCATTTCCTCCGCTGAAACTGAGTCCCGCCTTTTTCCTGACAGCCTGTGGTCTGTTGACCCTGGCGGGCTGCGGGCCATCGGGGGCTCAGGCCGATAAGGATACCCCCTATCTCGCGACGTCCATGGGCTATAGCCGCACGCCTGAGATCACCCATATCGTCATAAACCCCGAAGGTGAGTTACAGCTGGGTGGCATTGCCGTGCCGCAGGGGCGTGTGCGCCTTGTGGCAGGGGATGGCCGGGCCATCGGTGTGACAGCGGATGCGCAAGGGCGGTTTACCGCTGAAGTGCCGCAGGGCCCGGGCGGAAGTCTCTATACGCTGTTGATGGAGAGTGGCGGGCGTCTGATTCAGGCCGAAGGGACCGTATTCGTTCCGGCACAGTCTGCGGCCACCGATGATCCGGGGGCGGTCTTCTTACGCGAAGGGGCCGCGACCTTACCGATGTCGGCGCGCTCAGGGCTTCTGGCAGCGCTTGATTATGATGCGGGCGGCGGCATGGCGGTGTCTGGCCGCTCCCTGCCGGATATTGTCATTGAGGTGCTGGTCGATGGCCAGACGGCGGCGCGCACCCGTACTGATGCGACGGGCCTTTATCACGCGCTGATTCCGCCAACTAACCGCAGTATCGGCAGCCGGTTTCAACTGAGTGTGCGCGGGGCCAATAATACGGAAAACCGCATGGTCACTTTAAAGGCCCCGCAGGCCAACCGTATCGAGGCCGAGGATGGCCAGTGGTATGTCCATCGCAGCCTGTCCGGCGGTGGCGCGCAGACCACAGTGGTGTTTTAGAAGACGCGTTTCCTTCTGTAAGACCATCATACGCCTTACACGAAAACTTGGATTGTCAGAGGAGGGGGTTCGGAGCAAAAGCTCAACGAACGCTTCTGAAGAAGAATGGCTCCCCGGACAGGACTCGAACCTGTGACAAGTCGATTAACAGTCGACTGCTCTACCAACTGAGCTACCGGGGAACATCAGCAGCGTGGTGAGCGCCTATAGCAAGCCTTTGATCTGGAACGCAAGTGCCTTGCGCAAATTATCCACGAATTGATGCCAAAATAAGAAAAAGCCCGAAAAAATCTTTCGGGCCTTATAAGTTTGGTGATGGTGGTGTCTTCAAAAAATCTAAAGACAGGCCTGTGATCACCCGATTTGCGTTAACGCGAGGTTAATTTGTATCCGCGTTATGTGAGGGGTGTTCAGAACTCTTTAACCGGTTCTAAGTACCCCGTGGACTGAAGTAACCGGATCAAGCCTATGACCTTACCGCCGATCAAAGCCCGTATCAGGGGGCTGTTTGCCGTGTTCTTGATAGCTCTGGCTGCCGTAGCTGTTATGGCGCTGTCGCATCAGGACTTTGTCATCACCCAGCTACAGGCCGCGCTTGCCGCCGGTGCCGGCGAAGAGGCGGCGCGTCTTGAGGCTGCGCTGGCGCAGGCCCAAAGCTTTTCGGTCGGGATTTGGGTAGTGGCTGTTGCGGTCGGTCTGACGGGACTTGTAGCCGCTGTCTATTTTGACCGTGAGGTCTTTACCGCCCTTGAGCGCATGAGCCGCAATATGTCGCGCTTTGCCGAGCGTGACTTCAGTTCGGACATAACCGGTGCACACCGCAGCGATGAGATCGGTGCCATGGCGCGTGCGCTGGATGTGTTTCGTGAAAATGGCCAGTCCCTGATGGCGCATGAGGCAGAGAATGCCCGCCGCATAGAGGTTCAGGCAGCGGAGCGTCAGGCAGTGCTTCGGGACATGGCCGAAAGCCTGCAATCTCAGGTCTCGGTGCTGATCTCAACCCTGCGTCAGGTGTCGGCTGAGATGAGCGCTTCGGCCGGTCAGATGAGCGGATCGGCGCTTACCGCCATGCAGCGGGTCGAAAACGTCACCTCAACTGCCGAAAGCACATCAGCCCATGCGCGACATGTGGCACAGACGGTGCAGGGCCTTTCTGATACGGCTGCCGATATCGCTCAGGCGACCGAAGCCTCGTCTGATGTGTCCTCGCGCGCCTCCGAAGAAGCGCAGCAGACGGCGGAAATGATGGCGCGACTTGGCCGCAGTGCCGATGAAATCAGCGCTGTAGTCGATATTATTTCGGGCATTGCCCGCCAGACCAACCTGCTGGCGCTCAATGCCACCATCGAGGCCGCCAGAGCCGGTGAGGCGGGGGCGGGCTTTGCGGTCGTCGCCTCAGAGGTAAAGACACTGGCGCAGGAAACCGAAAAGGCGACGCGCGATATAACCGATAAGGTGCAGCACATTCAGGCCAATACGCTTGAGGCGGTGACCGCGATTGATAATATCGTCGGTACGATCCAGACCTTAAGGGCGTCATCCGAAGATATTGCCCGTTCGGTAGCCGGTCAGCAGGCGGCCACGCGTGAGATTTCCGAAACCGCCGATAACCTGGCAGCCGGATCGCGCAGCGTCGGTCAGGACATCGAGGCGGTACAGCATGTGGCGTCGGAAACCCATGACGCCGCTGAGGCTGTCAGTCGTCAGGCCGAATCTGTGCGTGCGGCTTCGGAAGGGGTGAGCGCGGCCATTGATGATTTTATCCGGTCATTAAGAGCGGCATAATCAGCGCCAGAAACGGCGGCGTTTTAACGCTGATGTCAGTTTTCTGTAGAAATTTTCAGCAAAGGCGTTGCGGTGTCGTGGCTGATCTGATAGCTGGACGAACCGCAAAATTTGTCGCCTTCAGGGGGGCAGATACAGATGAGGCCTGATGGCGGAGCGGTTACGCAGCGGATTGCAAATCCGTGTACCCCGGTTCGAGTCCGGGTCAGGCCTCCATTCTTTTTCTAATCTCATAAAATATACGGCAGGAAAATTTGCGATGGTTGCGCGCGCCTGTATTGCCGCCGTCGTCCTGACCGCCTATAAGCGCCCCAAGCCGTAACCAGAGCAAATTCCGTTTCTGTTGAATCTGAATTTTGCTCTGGCTTTTTGGTTTGTCGCTCTTTCTTATCCAATAAGTGGGACCACTTATTGGGAAAACGCTCCAGAGTAAGGGATCCGGTCGGATGGATTATTTCACAGCGCGTCAGCACATGGTCGAATCACAGGTGCGGGTTAATGACGTTACCGATCCGGCCCTGCAAAAAGCCATGCGCCACATTGAGCGTGAGCGCCTTGTGGCTCCGTCTCAGGCCTTTGCCGCCTATGCCGAAGTGGAGGCCCAGATCGCTCCCGGTCGCGCCCTGATGCGTCCACGCGATATCGCCAAGCTGCTGCACGCTCTGAAACCCGAAGCCGGTCAAAAGGTTCTGGCCATTGCCGCGCCCTATGCCGCAGCGGTTCTGGCCCATGCCGGTCTTAAGGTCACCGCACAGGAAGGCGATGCCCGCGTGCTTAGCGTGATCGAGCCTTATCTGACCGAGCTTGGGGTAAAGACGGTCACGCAGGACCTGAAAACCGCTGCCGAAGGGGCTTATGACCTGATCATCTCCGAAGGGGCCGTATCCGAGGTTCCGACGGGCTGGACCGAGGCTCTGGCTATGGGCGGGCGTCTGGCGGTCGTGGTGCGCACCAGTGCCATTGGCAAGGCGAAGCTCTTTAGCCGTATCGCCAGCGGTGTGTCGGAAACGGACGTGTTTGATTCGTCGCCGTCTATTCTGCCCGGTTTCGAAGCAAAGCCCGCATTCGTATTCTGAAAAATCCGTAACTCGCCAAAGCGGATTTGTTCTGTCATTAGTGCTTGCGGTAATAACAGGGACACTCTCATGCAGGGCGCAAGACATAACCGGCTGAAATTCAAATGGCAGGGGGCTTTGAGCCTGCTGGTGCTGATGAGCGCTATGGCGGTATCGCCCGCTCATGCCGAAAGTCTGGCTGACGCTATTGCACAGGCCTATGCGCAGAATCCGACCCTGCAACGCGCCCGTGCCCTGCAACGGGCCAATGACGAAACCTATGTACAGGCGCGTTCCGGTCTGGGGCCCTCCTTAAGCTTTGGGGCCGATATCGGCTATCAGGATCCGGGGATGAGAGATGTAGCGTCGCAGGAAACCATAAGATCAACCACCGGCCTTAGTCTCAATGCCAGCCAGCCTTTGTTTAGCTCTGGCGGCCTGACCTCTGGCCTGAACGCGGCCGAAGCTGACGTGCGCGCTGGTCAGGAAGACCTGCGCACCATCGAATCACAGGTGCTCCTGCAGGTCATCGACGTCTATACCGCCGTGCGCCGCGATCAGGAGGCCCTGCGCATCCAGCAGGAAAGCTATGGGGTCCTTAATCAGCAGCTTGAGGAAACCCGCGCCCGTTTTGAGGTCGGTGAACTGACGCGCACCGATGTGGCGCAGTCCGAAGCGCGTCTGGCCGCCGCCTCGGCGGCTGTATCGGCGGCGCAGGCGAAGCTTGATGCCAGCCGCGCCGCCTATGTGGCGATTGTCGGTCAGTCACCGGTGGCCCTTGATCCGGCACCAGCCTTACAGGTGCCAAATGATTTCACGCAGGCCCTTAACCGCGCCGAAAACAACAATCCGTCCTTGCGTGCTGCACAATATAGCGAAGCCGCCGCACGGTCACGTGTCTCTCAGGCCCGTTCCGGTCTGGGGCCGAATGTTGGTCTGACGGCGTCCTATGGCATCAATGCGCCGACCAATGATTTCCGTGATTTAGGAAGCCGTGATGTGGCGACCGCAGGCATTCGCGTGACCGTGCCTTTGTTTACGTCGGGCCTCAACAGTTCACGTGTGCGTCAGGCGTCGGAAAACTATAATGCCCAGCGCATTTC
>JBCEBX010000021.1:0-7379 GCA_039206455.1 Asticcacaulis sp. | reverse complement strand
CGAAGCCCGTTTCAACGTCGGGAGGCGCTAACTACAGAGCGGGGATCAGAGAGTCAACCGCATTGCAGCATTTTTTGCAGCTTACCCACAGAGGGGCTGGCATTTCCCTTACTTATCCTCAGATTGAGCCTTTAATTGGGCGATTTTAGCTAAAACACGTCCCCTGCCCTTCGTTAAGGCCGTCACTACACCGCGCCATGTCCGCACTTCCTGTTCGGTCATCTGCGCCCGATTAAGGGTGACGCGCAGGTTCCGCTGCATGGATTCCTTCTTCTCAGGCGGAAAGAAGAAACCGGCCTTTTCCAGTTCGTCCTCAAGGTGCTCATAGAGACCATGCAGCTTTTGCAGGTCGGCGGGGCCATCGAGATTCTTTGAGAAGGCGGCCTTGGGCGCATCCATGACCTTAAGTCGCCACTCATAGAGGACGATGTTCCCCGCCTGAGACAGGTTGAGCGACTGGAAATAGGGATCGACGGGAATCGTCACTATGCCATGACACAGAGCGATATCGTTGGTTTCAAGGCCTGCGCGTTCGGCACCGAACAGAAGACCGGTACTAATCCCCTGCCCTGCCTCCAGATAAACCTGATCCGCGGTCTGACGCGGGGTCAGAACCGGCAACTGGGTTTCCCGCGGGCGGGCGGTTGTGGCATAGACGGCGTTGAGGTCTGCGATCGCGTCGGCCACCGTGTCATATATGGTGGCATTATCGAGCGGCCAGTGCGCACCTGAGGCATTGGCCCATGCCCGTTCCTGAGGCCAGCCGTCACGCGGATTGACAATGCGCAGGTCACGCAAGCCAAAATTGCCCATGACGCGGGCTACTGCGCCGATGTTCTCAGCCATCTGCGGCCGGTCAAGAATGACACAGGGTAAGGTAAGGTCGGGCCGATCAATCGGCGGAGCGGGACGATTTTCTTTCATGCCCGCGCTTATATATATAAGCGCTGCCTTACATCAACTGCCGGCTTCTGTTGCGATACATCTTCGGGGGCGTCTTTAGGCAGGCAGAGCTTAACGAAAATGATGACAAATATACACCAGCGCAGGTGATTCCAGCTTAAGGCGATGCTTTCGGTGACGCTCATCAGACTGTAGATGGTGATGAATGGCAGGGCCAGATACCCGCCATCGCCGCGCCAGGTGCGATAAAGGGCCAGAAACCAGAAGCTGGCAAACAAAAGCGCCCAGACAATCAGGCCTGAATTACCGAGCGCCAGCCACACCTCATACCAGCAGGAATGGGCGTGGTAGGCGCGGAAACCGGCAACATCGCTGATGCGCGCCAGAGGCGTCCATTCGCCTTCGAGCGTCCAGACCGCACCAAAGCCATAGCCTGTCCACGGTCGCGTCTGCATGACATAATCTATGCCTGCCCAGATATGGGTGCGGCCCGTCAGGCTGGCGTCCTTGCCCAGAAGCCCGAGCATTTCGTCTGGCATCATGATCATGACACTGCCGCTGACAATCAGGGTAGTGACCGCCAGCCACACCAGAACAATGCCGATAACCGGTCCCTTACGTGCCAGCCAGATAAAGCCCAGCGCGCCCGCGCCCAGCATCAGGGTGACGAGCGAGGTTTTAGAGGTCGACATCACCACAAGACCAACCGCGACGGCGGCGGCCGCGAACCAGAACAACCGGCGTTTGGGGACATGCAGTCCGGCGGCCATACAGATGATAAAGGCGGAACTCATGACCGCGCCAAGGTTATTCTTTTCGGAGAAGACCCCACGCCAGGCCCCAATAAACAGGGAGGTCATGCGCCCCTTATCGGGCAAGGCCAGCGCCATGAACAACGAGCCGACAATGAGAATGAGGTGGGCGATGGCCACGACCTCGATCAGGCGTGTCCATGAAAAGCGGGCGGCAATGGCATAACCGGCGAGCACTGTCATCGACAGGGCTACGGTACGGCGGACAGTGGTTGACGGGTCAATCGACCACAGGGCCGACAGGGCACACAGCCCGACCAGTATGAGCAGCAGCGGCGTTCGGATTATTGCCGAAAACAGACGCCGGTAACAAAAGACGATCAGAACAAAGGCGCAGAGATAGATGGGGTAATAGATGTTGCGGATCACCGCACCGGCCATCGGCGACTGTTCGGTCGAATAGCCAAACAGCGGTGACACCCAGCCTTGCGAAAAGGTGAGCATAATCAGCACTGCCAGCACCAAGGACAGCCATTGTCCCTGCCAGTCCTGCCGGAAATCGCTGATGAACCGACCGACCATGCTCAGGTGGCCTTAGGCATGGGGGGGCTTGCGCAGAGGACGCCTTGGGGAGCCAATAGTGGCGCGGGCGCGGTTATAGACCAGCCCCAGTATCCGCCCGCCCGCCTGTTCCAGCGCCGTTTTCAATGCGACGCGTGAATTGATATCGCCCTGCCCTTCGGCGACGACCATGACAATACCATCGACCTGAGCCGCCAGATGCACCGCATGATCCGCCCGCTCAAAGGCCGCAACATCGATAATAACGGTTTGTGCATGCTGCCTGAGCACTTGCCAGTATGGGGTTTCCGCGATCAGTTTCACGCGCTGCCCCTGCTCTATCTTGTCGTCGCGCAGACGCGTCACCCACAGACGCTTATCGAGGAACGGGCGGGCGATAAGAAGGTGCTCATCGGATTGCACCTGTTCTGACCGTGATTTCGGCGTCAGGGTGAAAAATACCGATCCGTCAGGTGTGGCCCGAGACACCGGTCCCGGCGGGCCAAAGCGCCCTTCTTCGGTTAATATGGTATCCAGTTGTCCCTGACGGCGCACATCGGCATCGACCAGCCACACCGGACGCTTGCTGAAGGCGGCTTCGCAACGGGCATATTCACGCGCCACCGTCGATACGCCTTCGCCATCATAGGCCGAGACGAACATGAGTGTACGGCCCTGTGCGCCCTGTGGTCGCCCCAGAGCCGACATCAGGTCAGCCATTTCCTTTGTCAGATCAACCATGTCCTGTGCCCCGCCCCCTATTTGGCTCTGGCCTGAGCCAGAAGCGGCAGGTCAAGGGTCTGAGAGGCCATTTCCGCATCGACAAACCCCTTATGCAGGAACACCCGCAACAGTCCGGCACAAAGCGCTGTAAAACCGGCAAACAGGAAAGACAAAATGGCGATGGGCTTACGCAGGGATTTGGGCTTATCGGGCGGACGGGCACGGTTGACCACGCGTACCGTGTCGCTGGCCCCTTCGGCGATCTGCTGAGAGGCTTCGCTTTCCTGAATCCGTGCCGTGAAGGTGGACAGATTGGTTTGCAGGGCCGCACGCTCTGTATTCAGGCTGTTAAATTCGGCCTCAATACCCACCAGACTGTGCATCTTATGGGTCACCTGCTCGGCCTGCGCCTGTATCTGCGCCTTGCGGCCATTGAGCGCGGCCACTTCCGACTCAAGTTGCAGCTTTTCAGTAAATAACTGCTGGTGCGCCGGATTGACCCCGATGCGGTGTTCTTTTTCACCAATCGCCCGCCCCGAAGCCATCATGGCCTCAAGCTCACGTATCTGGTCATCAACGGCACGCACAGGTGCTGATTCGGGCGTGTAACGCGCCAGCAATTCCTGCCGCTGCTGGCGCAGATTAAGGAGACGCGTCGGTACACTGAGGTCGAGATTACGCTCGATGCTCATTTCCGGTGCCAGTTGCCCAAGGCGGCGGCTAACCGCGCCAAGACGGGCCGAAGCCTGCGCCAGCTGGGCATCGATCTGGTACAGTTCGGTCGTCAGGGAGCTATAGAGATTGGCATAGGTCTGTTTGGCCGCCTGAAAATCCCCGACATCATTACGCAGCAAAAAATCCTCATAGGATTTGTCGGCTTCACGCAGGCGGCGATCGAAGGCGTCCTTCTGCTGCTGCAACAGAGGCGCGGTCGTGTCAGAAAACACCTCAAGGCGATATTTCTGGTAGATGTCGATCAGGGTGTTGAGGATCAGGGCCGCCGATTGCGGATTCTTGTGCTTATAGGTCAGGCGCACAATATTGTTCTGAGGCGCGGTCTGGCTGCTGAAGCCGCCGCGCAGTTCCTTAAGGGCCGCCGTCAGAGCCGCCTCCTTGTCGGCATCATTACGCGGCACCCAGTTGGGCGCGTAATCATCCGGCAGAATGACATGGTAGCCGAGTTTATCGATGACACGGTATTTCAGTTCAGTGGAGTTAAGGATTTCGACTTCGGACTGAACCACTTCGTCAATGGTCGCTATGGCCCCGCGGGCAGCGTCACCGGCCAGGGGCACATAAACATAGTCCTGCCCCAGTTGCATCAGGAGGCTGGCACCGGCGGTGTAGCTTTTGCCCATCGACAGGGCGACCGCCAGACCAATGCCAAAAATTATGGCAAATACCGCCAGCATCAGCCAGATTTCACGCAACAGCAAACGCAGTATGCCCCCAAGGCCATACTGCACAAACACCGTCTGTTTTTGCGTAACTGCGCTCATCCGCACCGTGTGTAATTATCAGAAAGTCGTTTTGCAGGGATTCGTCCTGCACTGACCAGCCATATTCCTCAGCGATTCGCGCTGATTAACCTTAATGCGAATGTAATTTGGACAGGGGTCGTTAACTTTCGCTTACCATTTATGAATGATGGTTAATTTATCCACTTTTTTGAGTCTGGCGCTTAAGCAGGCCGCCGGACGGTTTACAGGTAATCTGACGCGATGCGATTTTCCCGCCGACATTTATTGCTGACTATTGGGGGCGCGGGCCTGTCTGTAAGCGCCGGATGCGCCTCGTCACGTAACGGGTCATCGGCGCAAGCCCCCGTAACAGCACCGGACATCACCTTCTCACAGTGGCGGGACGAAGATCCGTTCTATCTGTTCTTTCCCAATGATCGGCTTGAGGTGCAGGTCCCTTCGGCACCGGAGCTTAATCGCCCGGTGATCGTCGGTCAGGATGGCCGCATAAGCCTGCCGCTGATCGGACAGGTCATGGCCGCCTATAAGAGCGTGCCAGAGTTAACTGCGGAAATTACGGAACTTTATCGCCCGCATCTGCGCCATCCTGAGGCACAGCTGTTTCCGGCGGAAACATCAAATACACGCGTACTGGTGGGCGGAGAGGTGCGTGCGCCGGGCTGGGTTGAGGCTCCGGGCGATTTCGACGCTCTGTCGGCGGTGCTCGCGGCCGGTGGCTTTACCCCCAGCGCCAAGCCGGAAGAGGTTGTCCTGATTCGCCGCAGCCTTGATGGCCAGATCATGCGCCGGTTCATTGACCTTGAGAGCCAGCTCAAAGGGCGCGGTGGGCCGATGGTCGCCTTACGGCGCTACGACATAGTTTACGTGCCACGGTCAAATATCGCCAATGTGGCCCTATGGGTCGATCAGCATATTAACAGTGTCATCCCGAGTGGGATCATGAACTATCTGACCTATCGGGTATTTTAGGCCGCTAAGCCAACCCGTCCCTGATCGATCCACTGACGCGCGGCGCGTTGCGCTTCGGCGACATCTTCGCGTTCCATTTCACGTGACAGCTCGCGACGGCAATGGGTCGCCTCAAGTGAGCCGCGCATGGCCGCCAGATTAAACATCATGTGGGCCGAAATCAGGTCAACCGGCGCACCGTTCTGACCGGTCGAATACATAACCCCAAGCTTCATCAGGTCGTCTGCGCTCATTTCCGGTGTCGGCAGAGGCAGGGATACTTCATTCATCAGCATGTCTGTCACCGCGCATTTTACGCGGCCCCCGTTGTTTCGATATCCAAATTTCACACCACCAAGTGAAATTAAAGTTAACGGGGATATTTACGATAAATTTTTTGTGTAAACATGAAGTTAATGTTAATAATTACGTTTACAAATTTATCCATAATTGTTTAAATTGCCCTAACAATTTAGCTTAAACTGAAAATATTTTATTAATATTGCAATATATACATTAAAAACCTTCTGAAAACTTGTTAAGTATCTAAATAAACATCACCACAAACAAGGTTTCTTTCAATATTTACACGCCAGCAAAAGCGGGTACATTCATTCCAGTCGTCGATTTCAGGCGGGCTATTCCTGACCGATCCATTCAGCTTCAGTTCAGACTGACGCCTGCATAATCGGCGCAATCGGAAAAAATTCCGTTCCCCGCCCCGTGAAAGGCCTCCGGCTTTTCCACAGGGCATTAAAGCGAGGCAAAAATGACATTGCGCCCTGTTTCCGCTACGGCTCTGGCTCTGATTATGGGACTGGGTCTTATGGCGAACTCCGTGCAGGCGGGCAATCTTCAGTTCGCTGAACAGGCTGTGCGTGAACGTAATGAACGCCAGCAAGCCCAGCAGAGACCGCAACAGAACCGCCCCCAACCGAGCAGACCTCAATCGCAGGACCGCCCGAGCCGTCCGGATAGCGGACGACCCGATAGAGGACGGCCAGATGCGGGACGTCCAAATGCGGGCAGACCGGATGGCGGGCGACCTGACTGGAATTCCCAGAACCGGCCCAATACGCGACCGGATAACCGACCCGACAGGCCTCAGAGCCAAAGACCGGATCGCGGTAATGATAATCGTGACAGCAACCAGTGGCAAAATAACCGGCCTGACAATCGTCCGGACACCCGTCCGGGTCAACGCCCCGATCGTAACGACAATCGCGGCCAGAATCGCCCCGACCGTAACGACAACCGTTGGGACAACAACAGGCACGATAATGACCGGCGCGATTATGACAGACGCGACCGTGACAGGCACAATCATGACCGCTGGGGTAATAACAACCGGCCAACCCGGCCCGATTACCGCCCCAACCGGCCGGACCACCGCCACTATAGCCGCCCCGATCGCGTCAACTGGCACTCACGCCATAACTATAACTACCGGAACCATCACGACTTCCGGTCCTATTCGGGCATTCGCGTAGGCTTCTACTTCGCACCGCGTTATGGCTATTACCGCGTACCGACGGAATATTACGGCTACCGTTATGACTACGGGGATTACCTGCCGCGCTATTTCTACAGCTACCGCGTGGCCGACCCTTACTTCTATAACCTGCCGTCGCGGCCTTTTGGATCGGAATACTATTTTGTCGGCAACGACATCGTTCTGGTTCAGACCGCAACCGGCCTGATTATAGATATCTTCTACGACGTATTCTAAAAAAGACGGCGCCCCGAAGTCACCTTCGGGGCGTTTTCTTTATATGGCTTCAAGCGCCTGAGCGAGATCGGCGATCAGGTCGTCAGGGTCTTCGAGGCCGATATAGAGCCGCACATAAGCGCCTTCGAGGGGGGCGTGGTCTTCGGGGGTAATCTTGTTACGGCTTAGGAACTGCGGCTCACAGTTAATGGCCAGACTTTCAAAGCCGCCCCAGCTGAAGCCCATACCGAACAGTTGCAATTGCTCAAGCGCCTCAATGGTGAGATGTCGCGATCTGGGCCT
>JBCEBX010000020.1:0-7451 GCA_039206455.1 Asticcacaulis sp. | reverse complement strand
CTTCTAACCTACATGATGGGCGACCCGCGCACCATCAGCGCCTGCACACACATCCTGTTCATGGCCAAGAACATCGAACGCATCGGCGACCACGCCACCAACATTGCCGAACACATCCACTATGAGCTGACGGGCGAAGACTATGTCGAGGATCGCCCGAAAGGCACAACGGTTTAACCCGGCCCTTCGCCATCTCCGGTGACAGGGCATATCGACCAGACGGAATCTGTATCCATGAGCGTAAAGCCCTATATCATCATCGCCGAGGACGAGGACGCCCTGTCCACCCTCCTGCAATATAACCTTGAAAAAGAAGGTTATGAGGTTGGCATCGCCGCTGATGGCGAAGACGCCCTGATGATGATCGACGAGCGCCTGCCGGATCTTCTGGTCTGTGACTGGATGATGCCCAAGGTCTCCGGCATCGAAGTGACACGGCGGTTGCGGGTGCAACCTGAAACCCGCAATCTGCCGATTGTCATGCTGACGGCCCGCTCCGAAGAAACCGACCGTATCCGGGGTCTGGATACCGGTGCCGATGACTATGTCGTCAAGCCGTTTTCGATGGTCGAACTAATTGCCCGTATCCGCGCCGTCCTGCGCCGCATCCGTCCGGGCCTGTCGGAAGAAAAGGTCGAGTTCGGCGAAATCACGGTCGATCGCCTGTCGCATCGCGTGCAGCGTGCCGGTCGTGACATTCACCTTGGCCCCACCGAATACCGCCTGCTCGACTACCTCATTCAGCACCCGCGCCGCGTGTTCAGCCGTGAGCAACTGCTCGATGCCGTCTGGGGCAATGACGTCTATGTCGAAGCCCGCACAGTCGATGTGCATATCGGTCGCCTGCGCAAGGCGCTGAACAACGACTCAGACTTTGACCCGATCCGCACGGTACGCTCCGCCGGTTATTCCCTCGACTCCCAAGCCTGACACCCTCATCCGGCCCGCAGCAACAATCTCTTTTCATACCTCCCCAATTCATTGGGGAGGGGAACCGCGACCGCTTGCGGGCGGGGTGGTGGGGCATCTGGCTTACTTTTCGTACAAAAAGACAAGCAAGCCCCCCTCATAAGGCTTCTGGCGTTATCCTGGATCTTAAGGCTCGATATAATAGGTCGTCGAGCAATATTCGCAGGTAATATGTACCTTGCCGTCGGCCTCGATCATGTCAGCCTGATCCTCACCGGGGAAGGACTTCACCAGTTCCTCGACCTTTTCCTGAGAACAGCGGCACTTACGCGTAATCGGAAACGGCGCGGAAAGCCTGACGCCATCTTCATGGAACAGACGATACAGTAACCGCTCGGCATCAAGGCTGAAATCCGTCAGTTCATCCTCGCCCAGTGTCGCAAACAGGGCACGCACATGGGTAAAGGCCTCGCGAGTGTCGCCACGGCTGTCATCACTGGCCAGCGCCTGAATCATGGCACCACCGGCGCGCCAGCGTCCGTCTTCCTGCGCCGCCGCCAGCTTGATCTGGGTCGGCACCTGTTCGGACTGGGCGAAATAATATTCCGCACACAGCGACAGCGACTCGCCTTCAATCGGCGTCACACCCTGATAGCGCTCACCGCCATTATCCGGCTCAAGGGTCATGAGGAAGGTACCCTTGCCCAACAGGTCCTGCGCCCCAAGCAGGGTGAATTCCTGCGCATTGGCATTGATCAGCGCATTCAGTTCGCCTTCGTCAAACCGGCAAAATCCGCGCAAGGTGCCACTGGTATCATAGTCTGCGACGACATAGCGCACCGCCCCGTCACCTTGCGCCTGCATGATCAGGCGACCATCGAATTTCAGCGCCGAACCGACCAGAACCGCCAGCACACAGGCCTCCGCCAGCAGGTTGGCCACAGGTGCCGGATAATCATGCGCCGACAGAATTTCATTTAAGGACTCGTCCAGACGCACCAGCCGGCCGTGTACCGGCAAGGTATCAAGGACGAAGCGTGCGGCATAATCGCGGATAGGCGCGGAGGTCGTAGTCATACAGATAACCGTTCGGCAAAAGGCAGGGTTTAAGGGCTTAAGTTTGCCACAGATAGGGTTGGTTAAGCCATAAAGAAAGAGTGTAACCGCATTTGAACGGCAAAGACGGTTGTTTTGACGGCACAATTGGCCTATCTGCCATGCCAACCTCCCTCAGAAGCCATGCGATGACGCCCATGCCCATTTCGCCCGCAAACCTTAACCTCGCCACCCTCGTTCTCGATTTCGATTCGACCTTTACCCAGGTCGAGGCGCTCGATGTTCTGGCCGGTCAGCTCTTCGCTGCCGATCCCGCCCGACAGACCGACCTCAATGCGATCCGTGAACTGACCGATCTGGCCATGTCCGGCGAAATCGGTTTCGGTGAGGCCCTGTTGCGCCGCGTCCAGTTGCTCAAGCCGACGCGCGAAGACATCGCCGCTCTGGCCGAGCATCTGAAATCACAGGTCAGCGCCTCGATCATCCGCAACCAGAAAGCCCTGAAAGACTATGCGGGCACGATCCGCATCATCTCCGGCGGCTTTCATGAATTCATTGAACCGGTGGTCGCCGAATACGGCATTGCGCCGGAACATGTGCTGGCCAACCGTCTGGTGTTTGACGCCAATGGCGTTGCGGTCGGTGTTGACACCGAAAACCCCCTGTCACGCGATGGTGGCAAGATCGAAGCCCTGCGCTCCTGGGACCTAAGCGGCCCCGTGGTCATGGTCGGTGACGGCTGGACGGACTACGAAGTCTTTGCCGGTGGTGCCGTTGACCGCTTCTATGCCTTCACTGAAAACGTAACGCGCCAGAAGGTCATTGACGCCACCCGCGCCAATGAGGCCACGCAGGTCGTCACCTCGTTCGACGAAGTGCTGCACCTCGAAGGCTATGAGGGTCGCTATTCCTTCCCGCGTTCGCGCATGAAAATGCTGCTGCTGGAAAACGTCCACCCCGTCGCCATTCAGCACTTCCGCGAAGAAGGCTATGATGTCACCACCGTCAAGGGTGCGCTCGGCGAAGATGACCTGATCAAGGCCATTCAGGGCGTGCATGTTCTGGGTCTTCGCTCGAAAACCAATGTAACGCAAAAGGTGCTGGATGCCGCCGACAAGCTGATGGCTATCGGCGCCTTCTGCATCGGCACCAACCAGATCGACCTGAAAGCCAGCACCGAAAAAGGCATCGCCGTCTTTAACGCACCCTATTCCAACACCCGCTCGGTGGTGGAAATGGTCATGGGCCTGACGGTTATCCTGACGCGCAATATCTATGACAAATCCGTCAAGATGCACACCGGCAAGTGGGACAAGTCCGCGACGGGTGCCCACGAAGTGCGTAACAAGACACTCGGCATCATCGGTTACGGGGCCATTGGCTCGCAACTCAGCGTACTGGCCGAAGCCTTCGGCATGCGCGTGATCTATTATGATCTGGCCGAAAAACTGACGCTCGGCAATGCCCGTCGTTACCGCTCGCTCGATGCGCTTCTGGCCGAAGCCGATGTCCTGAGCCTGCATGTCGATGGTCGGGCGGAAAACAAAAACTTCTTCGGCAAGGCCCAGTTCGCCAAACTGAAGGACGGCGCGATCTTCATCAACCTGTCGCGCGGCCATGTGGTTGATATCGCCGCCCTGTCCGAAGCGGTCAAATCCGGTAAGGTCTATGGCGCCGCCATTGACGTCTTCCCCGAAGAACCGCGCACCAATGATGATCCGTTCGTCAGCGAACTGATGGGCCTTGAGAATGTCATCCTGACGCCGCACATCGGCGGTTCGACCGAAGAAGCACAGGAAGCCATTGGCGAATTTGCCTCCGAGCGCCTTTTGAACTTCATCAGCCGTGGCGACACCACCTTCTCGGTCAACATGCCGAACGTGCAACTGTCCGAAGTCGAAGGCCGTCACCGCTTCCTGCACATCCATCAGAACGTGCCGGGCGTCATCGCCACCATCAACAACATCATCGCCAAATATAACCTCAATATTCTGGCGCAGCACCTCAAAACCAATGAGCGTCTGGGCTATGTCATCGTTGATGTTGACCGTGGCTATTCCCGCGAAGCGCTTGAGGAGCTTAAGGCCGTCAACGGCACGCTTAAATTCCGCTCTCTGGTCTGATAAAAAGACCCTGTTGATTTTGACATGGCCTGACTTCATAGTCAGGCCATAATCATATCAGGGAACACATAATGACCACGCATCAGGGAAGCTGCCACTGCGGCAAGATCGCCTTTGAAGTCGAGGGGGATTTCACCTCAGGGATCGACTGCAACTGCTCCCTGTGCCGTAAGCGTGGCGGTTTGCTGGCCTTTGCCCCGGCCGCCGCTTTCAGCCTCAAAACACCGCGCGAAGACCTTTCGACCTACCGGTTTAATACGCACAAGATCGCTCACCACTTCTGCAATGTCTGTGGCATCGCTCCCTATGGCGAAGGCACAGCCCCCGACGGTACCTCGACGGTGGCGCTTAATCTGCGCTGCCTGCCAGACATTGATCTGAGCGCCCTTCAAATCCACCCCTATGACGGTAAAAGTGCCTGAAGCCTTTTGATTAGCGCCCCTAAACCTTTGCCTGACAAAGCATCGTTTTCATTCCGGTCCATAAAGGCGTAAAACAAACCTGTTAAGGGCCTTAACCCGTTTTAAGGCCCTCTTGTCGTTTTCGGATTTGCGTATGCTGGCTTTACCCCTGTCCTGGCCGCTGGATGGCCGACGCGTCGCCCTGATTGGCGCGGGGGAAGTGCTTGTGCGCAAACTGACCCTCCTGAGCCGCACACCGGCCGTGCTCGACCTGTTTGTTCCCGAAGGCGACACCAACCTGAATGTCAGCGCCCCCATCCATAACCGCTGGCCGACCCCTGACGAACTTCTGGACGCCTCTCTGGTCATCGTCGCCTTCACGGATCGCCAAAGCGCCCTTAAGGGGGCGGAACTGGCCCGCGCCGCCCAAAAGCCCGTCAATGTCGTCGATCAGCCCGACCTCAGCGATTTCCACGTTCCCGCCATTATCGACCGCGGCTCCTTGAGCATTGGCGTCGCCACCGGCGGCACCGCACCCGTACTGGCGCGCGACACCCGCCGCAAGATCGAAGCCGCCGTCCCGCCATCCGAAACCCATGTCGCCGATTTCGCCCTGCGCCTCAGCCCCGCCTTGCGTGAGATATTCCCGAATGTCGATGACCGCCGCCGGTTCTGGGAAAGCGTGCTGGACTCCCCTGCCGCCCGACTGGCCCGCGACGGCCATATCGATGAGGCCGTGGCTCTGGCCCTTGAGGACGCCCGTCACCCCACACCCCGCACCGGCATCGTGCATCTGGTCGGCGCAGGCCCCGGCGACCCCGAACTCCTGACCCTTAAGGCCCTGCGCCTCCTCAGTGAGGCCGATGTCATTGTCTATGACCGTCTGGTCGGCGACGGCGTTATGGACATGGCGCGCCGCGACTGCGAGCGCTTTTATGTCGGCAAGGCGCGCTCGAACCATTCGGTGCCTCAGGATCAGATCCACGAACTTCTGGTGGAACACGCCCGCCTCGGCAAACGCGTCGTGCGCCTCAAAGGCGGCGATCCTTTCGTCTTCGGACGTGGCGGCGAAGAGGTCGAAGCCCTGAAAGCCGCAGGCATCGACGTGCAGATCACCCCCGGCATTACGGCGGCATTGGGCTGCGCCGCCTCGGCTGCGGTGCCCCTGACCCATCGCGACCATGCCCAAAGCGTGACCTTCATCACAGGCCACGCCAAAAGCGGCGATTCAGAGACGCCTTTACAACTTGACTGGGAAGCCTTAAGCGCAGCCCATCATACGCTGGTCATCTATATGGGCGTGGCGACCGCAGGTCTGATTTCCGAACGGCTGATCCGTCACGGACGTGACCGCCACACACCGGTTCTGGTGGTGGAAAACGGCACAAGGGCCAATGAACGCCGCTGGCGGACAAGCCTTGAGGCCCTGCCGCAAAGCCTTGAGGATCAGCCCCCGTCCGGCCCCGCCCTGCTGATTATCGGCGAGGTAGCCCACCTTTACCGGACAAACCCAGATACGACCGGCGACGCTTCCGCTATAATAGAGCGCGCCTTCACCGAGAGGACTGTATAGGTATGAAACTTCTGACCGCCAATCGTCTGACGGACGGGCTGGTGATATGGTATGCGTCTGACAACTGGCCCGAAGGCTGGGTTGAGGACGCCGCCCTTGCCAAGCGCCTTGAAGACGCCGAAGCCGACGCGATCCTTGAGGCCTGGAAGCCGCGCGAAACCGAGATCGTCGGTGCCTACCTCATTCCGCTCGTGGACGAAAACACGCTGGTGCAACGTGAATATGTCCGCGAACACGTCCGCGCCAATGGCCCGTCCATAGGCCAGACCGCGCTTGATACCGCCAAGGCCCACAACCGTCCTGAGGTGTTCTGAAGTCATGTACGTTTACGACCATTACGACCACGCCATCGTCAAGCAGCGTAACGCCGAATTTTCGGATCAGGTGCGCCGCCGCCTGTCCGGTGAGATCACCGAAGACCAGTTCAAGCCCCTGCGCCTGATGAACGGTGTCTATCTGCAACTGCATGCCTATATGCTGCGCGTCGCCGTGCCCTATGGTGTCCTGTCCTCGCGTCAGGTGCGTAAATTCGCCCATATTGCCCGCACCTATGACCGCGGTTTCGGCCACTTCACCACGCGCCAGAACATTCAGTTCAACTGGATCAAGCTGGCCGAAGTGCCCGCCATTCTCGACGAGCTGGCCGAGGTCGAGATGCACGCCATCCAGACCTCAGGCAACTGCATCCGCAACACCACAACCGATCAGTTCGCCGGTGCCGCGAAGGACGAAATCGACGATCCGCGTCCGTGGGCCGAACTGATCCGTCAATGGTCAACCTTCCACCCCGAATATTCCTTCCTGCCGCGCAAGTTCAAGATCGCCATCACGGGTGCCACCGAAGACCGCGCCGCCGTGCGGGTGCATGATATTGGCCTGCAACTGACCGAGCGTGGCTTTGACGTCTATGCCGGTGGCGGTCTGGGCCGCACGCCTGCCGTCGCGCCGCTGATCAAATCCGGACTGCCCGGTGAAAAACTCCTGAGCTATCTCGAAGCCTGTCTGCGCGTCTATAACCGCTATGGCCGCCGCGACAATAGCTACAAGGCACGCATCAAGATTCTCGTCGCCGCTTTGGGCGCCGAAGAATATGCCCGTCAGGTCGAAGCCGAATGGAACGCCCTTGATCAGGACGCCATCGACGCGCCCTATGCGGAAATCGCCCGCATCAAGAGCTTCTTCCCCGAACCGGCCTATAGGGCTGAGGCCTTCGATGAAGCCGCCTTTGACCGCGCCAAAGCCGCAGACTCCCGTTTCGCCCGCTGGGTGCGCAACAATACCCACCCGCACCGTAACGACGACCATATCAGCCTCACCATCTCCCTTAAGCCCATTGGCGGCGTACCGGGCGATGCCCGAGCAGGAGCGGGCGGTGATGCGCTCGTACAC
>JBCEBX010000019.1:3585-7452 GCA_039206455.1 Asticcacaulis sp. | reverse complement strand
CATGCGTACCTCGCCAATGTTGCGCATCTGGCAGCGGGTGCTGGCCGAGCAGGACGTGCCGACCGTAGCCACATAGCCGGCCTGAATCTTGTCTTCGATGTCCGAACGGAACACGGAGGCCTCAAGGCTCAGGGCAGGCAGGGAGGTCGCCCAGGGCTGGCCCTGATAGCCGATTTCGTAGTTCACAGAGGTTTCAGGCTGAAGGTTCGGGTTTTCGATATAATTGCCGAGACGCTGAGAGTAACGATCCTTAAGGGTTGGCAGGCGGGTTTTTTTGGCAAGCGTAGCGTAAAAGCGCGTGTTGAGGCTCTGGTCGAAGAACAGGCCTGCCTGAAGATTATCGGCCTCGCTTTTGCGCGGCAGGCTGTAGGCGCTGCCGGTATTGAAGACTTCGACCGGCTTCAGCTGATGACGGGCCGCGCCGAGCGACAGGCGGAAGCGCTCACCCAGACGGATAGTATCTTCGATGCCGACCGACAGGAAGCGATCCTTATAGCGTGAGCCAACGGCCGCATTGGCATCGGTTTCGATATGCTGGTCGGTTTTATGATGGATAACGAGTTTGATCGTGTGGTTATTGAGGCGACGGCTTTCCAGTTCGACCGAGCCGCCCGTGGTCTTGTCGTCATAGATGCTGCGCCCCGTACCGACACTGCCGCGACCACTGGTTTTAAGCGTGGTGTAGCTGTCGTCGGTGAAGCTGCGCACTTCGTTGCCGAAGCGGTCTTCGTAGATTTTAAGTTTCAGGGTTTCCTGCGATGACAGGGCGGTTCTGGAGATGAAATAAAGGCTTTCCTTATCCCAGTAGGGCCATTGCCAGTAACGGGCGGATGCCGGATCGGTTGAGGGGGGCTGACCTTTTTCGCCGTCCTGACGGATATAGCTCAGGGCATATTCGTCGTGGTCATTAGGGGTGAGGGCGACCTTAAGGCTCAGTTTCCGGTCCTTATAGTAGGCATTATTACGCTGACCGCCGTCCTCGGTGGCGGTGGGTTTGAAATCATCGGACAGGGGGAAGCTGTCGGCCTTATTGTGTGACAGGCCCGCCTGTATATAGCCCCACGCCTGACGGCTGCCGATATTGAGGCTGGCCTGTTGACGGTCTCCGCTGCCGCCACCCAGACGCAGATTGCCTTCGAGCGGTTCGGAAGGTTGCCGTGTCACCAGATTGATGGCGCCACCCAGTGCATTGGCGCCATAGGCGACCGAGGAAAAGCCCTTGGCCACCTGAATGGATGCCAGATCATCCGTACCGAAACGGCCAAAATCAATGTAGCCGTCATAGGGGACATAGACCGGAATGCCGTCGATAAATACCGGCACCTGACGCGGATCGAAGCCGCGCACATAGATTATTTTCTCATTACGCGAATTGGTGCTCAGGCTGACGCCGGGCAGGAGATTCAGGGCTTCACCGAGATCGGCGCGGTTGTGGCGTTCGATCTCAGAGGCACGCAGAACATCTCCGGTGCTGACCTGACGCTGGCCGGTAATGATGATGGTGCCAAGCTCGAATTCTCCGGTTGGGGCGGGGCTGTCCGCATGGGCCGGAATGGCGAAAGACCCTATGAGGGCGCTGGACAGCAGGAGTGTTTTTAAAGGTGACATGAGGGGAGGTGTCCTGAATCGTTATCGTTTTTTCGATATGCACGACGAAACATATCGAGCATTTGATCTGGATCAAGCTGATCCGGAAAACGGTAACGGTCAGGGGATATCAGTCCGCCTTCATCAGCGGTTTTATGTGCTCAAAATGCCGCAGAGTGAGGTCATTCGCCTCGGTTTGCAGGGTACGGTAGAGTCTTAATACCTCATGACCCAGAGGCGTGACGGACGCGCCGCCGCCTTTGGCACCGCCATGCGCCGTGGCCACCAGCGGTTCGCGAAAGCCGTTATTCATTGCCTCCACCATCGCCCAGACGCGGCGATAGCTTATGTCCATTGCCTTTGCGGCGGCGGAGAGTGAGCCGTGCTGCTCTATGGCCTCAAGGAGGTCAGCCTTACCCGGCCCCAATGCTATGTCACAATCGTGCAGCAGTCGGATATATATTTTGAAAGCGTTGGGCGTAGCGGTCATGGCGAGGATTATGTCATGCTTCTGTGGCGATTACGGGCGCAGCATCCGCAATAGAGATAGTCAGGTCAACGAAGACTTTGACACGGATCAATTATCCCCGAAAGGCCGCAGCTTAAGCTGGTGGTCGCTTATCTCATCATTTCTTTCCTTTGAGGCTGTCATGCGCGCTCTCTGTGCCACTGCGTTGGCATCAATTCCTGTGTTGTTTCCGGCAATGAGCCTTGCCGAACCGGTCGTGAAACCCTTTGCGGATATGCGTTACCGCTATGAGCAGGTGACGCAGGACAACCGTCCTGAGACGGCCGAAGCCCATACAGTACGGTTGCGGGCCGGTGTCGAAACCGCACCCCTTAACGGCTTCAGTTTTCTGGTGGAAGGGGAGGTCATACGTGCCATCGGGCCGGTGGCCTTTAATGATACGGTCAATGGTAAAACAGCCTATCCGGTGGTGGCTGATCCTGACGATGCCCTGATCAACCGTCTGCAACTGAGTTATGGGCACAAAGGCACCCGTGCGGTGCTGGGGCGGCAGGTCATCGCCTTTGATAACCAGCGCCATCTGGGGTCAGTGGGCTGGCGGCAGAATGATCAGACCTTTGACGGACTGAGTGTGAAGACGGCCTTGGGGGCTAAGACGACGCTTGAGGCGGCTTATGTGTTTCAGGTCAATCGCGTCTTTGGCACGCGGTCGGCGCAAGGGACCTGGGATGACAGCGAGATCTATTTGGCGCGGGTCAGCCATGTGTTCAGTCCGGCGATAAGGCTGAGTGGGTTTGTGCAGGCACTGGATATGCCTGATGCGCCGGTGCAATCGGGTCTGACGACGGGGATTGTGTTCGAAGGGACGCATAGTTTCGGGACGGTCAAGGGGGCCTTGCGGGCCGAATATGCGCGGCAGACCGATTACGGCGCTAACCCCAACCGGTTTGAACTCGGTTACTATAGTCTGGAGCCATCCCTGAGTATCGGGCCGGTGACCGTGAAAGCCACGCACAATGTCATGGAAGGTAATGGCGTCAGCGCGTTTCAGTTTCCGTTAGGGACCAACCATGCCTTCAGCGGTTGGGCGGATATGTTCCTGACGACGCCTGCGGACGGGTTGAAAGAACAGGCAGTATCGGTCGTTTACGGGCATAAATCGGGCCTGAAGGTGCAGGGGGCGGTGCATCGCTTTCAGGCCGAACGCGGCGGGCGGGATTATGGCAGCGAGGTCAATCTGCTGATCGAAAAAGCCTTTGCCAAACGCTTTGTTGCTGGGGTGAAATTTGCGGATTATCAGGCGGACGGGTTTGGCACCGATACGCGCAAGATCATGCCCTATTTTCAGGTGAAATATTAGGGATTTCTCTCACCTTAACCCTCTCCCCACAGGGAGAGGGGATTAGAAATTGCGGAAACGCATTGGGAATGAATGGGGGGCTATGTCAGCGGGATTAAAGGGATGTTGTGGGGTCGTCAGGCCGCCAAGCGTCGGCACGGCGCGGAAGTTTTGCACCACATAGGGGCCGGTATAGTGGAGGGCCTCAAGTTGGGCGGCCATGGCGTTGATGTCGTCGGCACCCAGCAGGTCGCCATGCACGGTGGTGCGGATTTCGGTTTCGATGGCGGCGGAAATGACCAGCTTCAGGCTGCGATCAAAGGCTGAAAAATCGCCATGGTGGGTGATGGCCGTATATTTGTTTTCGGGGGCTTTGAAATCAAGGGCGATGAAATCGATCAGGGCCTCGTTGAGCAGATGACGGATCATCTCAGGGCGGGTGCCGTTGGTGTCGATCTTGACCTGAAAGCCC
>JBCEBX010000019.1:0-3575 GCA_039206455.1 Asticcacaulis sp. | reverse complement strand
GTAACGGCACAGATCGGGCAGGGCATTGGCCAGCGTGCATTCACCGCCGGATAAGACCACGCCTTCGAGCAGGCCTTTGCGGCTATTTAGAAATCCCGTGATTTTTTCCTCAGGCAAACGCGCCAGCGTGCCCTTGACCAGTTCGGGATTATGGCAATAGCCGCAGGCCATGTTGCAGCCGGAAAACCACAATATGCACGCCGTCCGCTCAGGGAAATCCTGAAAGGTGAACGGCGTGATACTGGTGATCGGCAGTTTGGCCCACATGGTCTCAGGTCACGCTTTCGCAGGTGAACAAGGGCAGGGAGGGGGCATTTTCCTTATAGTGTCTGCGTTCCTTGTGTTCGCCCTTCTTGCCGTGGTTGAAGCTGGCGACGGGGCGGTGATAGCCCATGACCCGTGTCCAGACGAGGGTATCCTTGCCGCAGGTCGGGCAGGTGTTCTGTTCGCCATTAAGATAGCCATGGGTCTCACACACCGAGAACACCGGCGTGATGGTGATATAGGGCAGGCGGTAGTTTTCAATGACCGTGCGCACCAGACGTTTGCAGGCCTCACCCGAAGAAATGCGCTCGTTCATATACAGGTGCAGCACCGTGCCGCCGGTATATTTGCATTGCAGATTGTCCTGAAGGCTCAGGGCCTCGAAGGGGTCTTCGGTGTGACCGACCGGAGCCTGAGAAGAGTTGGTATAATAGATGTTCAGGTCGAAACCGGCCTGAAGGATGTCGGGGAAGCGTTTCTTGTCTTCCTTGGCAAAGCGGTAGGTCGTGCCTTCGGCAGGGGTGGCCTCAAGGTTATAGAGGTGGCCGGTTTCTTCCTGATAAAGTTTTAAACGGGCGCGCATGATATCAAGTATGGCCAGTGACATTTCACGGCCACGCGCATCGGTCAGGTCATAGGCGTCACCGGTGAAGTTGCGCACCATCTCGTTCATGCCATTGACGCCAATGGTGCTGAAATGGTTGCGGAAATGCGGCAGGTAGCGGCGCGTATAGGGGTAAAGGCCGCGATCATACATGTCCTGAACGAAGACGCGCTTTTTCTCAAGCGAGTCTCGGGCCAGATCCATCAGGCGTTCGATCTCGGTCGTCAGGCCGGTGACATCATTTTTGAAGCGGTAGCCGAGACGTGCCATGTTGAGCGTCACCACGCCGATTGAGCCGGTCATCTCGGCTGAGCCAAACAGGCCGTTGCCGCGTTTTAAGAGTTCGCGCAGATCAAGTTGCAGGCGGCAGCACATGCTGCGCACGGCGTGCGGGGCATAGGCTTCGGGATTGGGCACCTTTTCACCGGCTTCGTTCAGCATGTACTGACTGCCGATGAAGTTCTGGAAATAAGAGGAACCGATCTTGGCCGTATTGTTGAACAGGGCGGTGGCAACCGGTGAGTCCCAGTCAAAATCTTCCATGATATTGACGGTCGGAATGGGGAAGGTGAAGGGCTGGCCTTGCGCGTCGCCTTCGGTCATTACCTCGTAATAGGCGATGACGATCTGCTGCATTTCCGGCTGGAAGTGGCGGTAGCTCAGGTCTTCGAGCGCCGTGACGCCGCGCTTTTGCGCCTCAGCCAGAAGGTCAGCATCGTCGATATCTTTGAACAGGTGCAAGGTGCCTGCCGTCGGGAAATTGTCCTTGAGGTCGGGCGGGACGGTGATGTCGAGGGTGATGTTGGTGAAGGGGCTTTGGCCCCAGCGGGCGGGCACGTTCAGGTTATAGACAAAGCTTTTAATGGCCTTCTTGATGTCCTCAAAGCCCAAGCGATCCTTGAACACATAGGGGGCGAGATAGGTATCGAACGAGCTGAAGGCCTGCGCGCCGGCCCATTCGGATTGCAGTATGCCAAGGAAGTTAGCCATCTGACCCAGAGCTTCGCGGAAATGGCGCGGCGGGCGGCTTGAGACCTTACCTGGTACGCCGTTAAAACCCTCATCGAGCAGGGCGCGCAGGCTCCAGCCCGCACAGTAGCCGGTCAGGCAGTCAAGGTCATGGATGTGCAGATCGGCGTCGCGGTGCGCAAGGGCTTCGGAGGGGGCATAGACATTATCCAGCCAGTAGTTGGCGATGATCTTGCCTGCCGCATTATTGATCAGACCGGCATTGGAATAGGAGGTGTTGGCATTGGCATTTATGCGCCAGTCCTGTCGGTGGATATATTCTTCGACCGTTTGCTTGCAACTGACCTGACTGTCGGGGAGGTCGAAGGGGTCGTCGAAGGTCGGAAATATCAGACGTGGATCACTATCGGGCATATCGGGTCTCGCGGCTTGAGAATCAATATATGGACAATCCATATGATATGAGCACCATATATAGATGGTGCGGACGGCAATTGATCTGAATCAACTGGGGTTGTTTTTCGTCATAAGGGCCTGAAATTCGGGCGTAAAAAAATCCCCCCGCATGGTGCGGGAGGATTTTGAGAATGGACAGGGTCGGGTGGAGCCACCGCCCGGCGAGGGACTGAGAATAAGATCTAATCTGGCCGTCCGTCAGCGCGGGGCGCGATAAGGATGGGCACATAGACACACAGGAACAGCACAAAGGCCACCAGCCATAGCGCACCGGCGGCTTCGGCCAGACGCAGGAACTGATCAGGGAACACAAGGATCACCAGCGCCCGCAGCACCGCCGCCAGATTGAGGGCGATGAAGGCGATGGTCATGGGCAAGCCGACGACAAGGGGTCTGCCGGTATGACCAAGCGCGACGCGGGCCATAAATCCGAGTGTCATGACACCCAGCCCACCGACCGTCAGGGCATGGGTTGCGGCCCCCGCCCAGATATCCATGCCGAGATGGATAAAGCCTTTTAGGGCAAAGCCTATAATGATCCAGCCATAGGCGGCATGCAGCACCCAGACGAGTGGCAGTTTCAGGGTCTTTAGCGATTGCCACTGGCTGAGACGCCAGAGATTGCTCAAGGCCGCCAGCAGGAAGAATATGCCAAGGATTGGCCCGCCAAGCGAGGTGTAGATCAGAGAGATGACTTCGCCGGTCAGCGCCAGAACCGTGGTGATCAGGGTGATACGGTCAATGCGCGGATCGCGTTTCAGGATCAGACCCAGCGGGCGTTCGGTGAACATCGGCATGACGCGCCCGCCTATGATCACGATCATCAGCAACAGGATATTAAGTCCTGCGGTGAAGCCGATCACGCCGTAACCCAGCCACATCAGGAGGTTGGCACCCCCAAGTAACAACAGGAGGACGATAAAGAAGAAGTTGCGTTTATTGCCGCCCTTGATGAGAGCCGGGGCAATGCCGGCAATGACCAGAAGGCTGAAACCGGCATCCATGAGGGCTGCCAGCCACAGGGGTAAAAGGTCTGAGGCAAAGACGGCTATGCGTCCCATGATCCATGCCGCGACAATGAGGCCCAGCCACCCGCCTCTGGGGGTTTTGTGTCCTGTCCAGTTGGCGACGGCGGTAAACAGAAAGCCGGTGACAACCGCCATGCCATAGCCGAACGTCATTTCATGCTGGTGCCACTGGATCGGGTCAAGACGGCTGAAAAACGGCAGGTCAAGCCCTGCCGTCAGACAGACGAAATAGCCCAGTGCCATAAGGGCAAACA
>JBCEBX010000018.1:2536-7541 GCA_039206455.1 Asticcacaulis sp. | reverse complement strand
GGCTTATAGAGATCAAACGCATGATAGGTCGGCGTCAGGATCATCTTTTCGTTGTCGGTCAGGATAACCGCCTGAAGCACGTTTACCGTCTGCGCCAGATTGGCCATCTTCACGCGGTCGGTATATTTGTGGAAGATGTTGAAGTGCAGCGCCGCCACCAGCGCATCGCGCAGGGTGTTTTGCTGATACAAAAAGCCCGGACGGGTTTCATCATCGGTCTTATACCAGGTGCCCCATTCATCGACATAGAGCGCGACCTTTTTCTCAGGGTCATACTTGTCCATGATTGCCGAATGCTTCTGCACCAGCTCTTCCATGTGCAGGGCTTCCTTGAGGATCACGGCCCAACCGGCTTCGTCAAAGCCCGTGGACGGACGTGACGGCGGCCAGTTCAGACCGGCGCTGGTGTAATAGTGCAGCGACAGGGCATGAACATTGTGGTTACGGTTTTTCATGGACACTTCGGTCCAGTTGTAATCGGCGACATTGGCCCCTGACATGACCTTGATCATGCGGGTTTCAGGGGTTTTCTGATCCGGATTATAGTTGTCGGCAAAGGTGGCAAACTGCTTGAACAGGTCTGCGGAATGCTCTGGCGTCATGTCGCCACCACAGCCCCATGTTTCGTTACCAATACCGATATAATCAACGACCCACGGCTTTTCACGGCCATTCTCACGACGCAATTTGGCATATTGCGAGTTATCGACCGCCGTCAGATATTCCAACCACTGCGACATTTCACGCGGCGAACCGGAACCGACATTAGCCGCAATATAGGTCTTGGAACCAATTTGCTCTGCAAAATCAAAGAATTCATGTGTGCCGAAATGGTTGGATTCCTCAACGCCACCCCAGATGGTATTGATCGTCACCGGACGCTGATCACGCGGGCCAATGCCGTCTTTCCAGTTATAGCGGTCAGCAAAACAACCGCCGGGCCAGCGGATGACCGGCACCCCAAGGTCTTTCAGCGCCTTGGTAACATCATTACGAATGCCGCGCGTATTCGGGATCGGGCTGTCTTCGCCAACCCAAACACCTTCATAGATCATGCGGCCCAGATGTTCGGCAAAATGGCCATAGATTTCCGGCGGAATGACATTGGTGGCTTTAGACGCATCAATGGTCACTTCGGTTTTCACCGCCGCACCCTGCGCCTGTGCCGCAACCATAACCGTTGCGGCCATCGCCACACCGGTCATAAGCGTTTTCAGTCCCGATAACATGTCCTTCAATTCCTCTTTCACACTATTAAAATAAATCAGACAGATACGGCTAATCCATACTGCGCTGGGTATCCTCAAGCGCCATGCGCACCAGCGATTCCATGCACCAGCGCGCCGTCCCGACATCGCGGGCCACAATGGCATCAAACACCTTTGCATGGTCTGGCACCGGGTCACGCGGCAGTTTATTATGCCTCTGTTTGAACTGGGTGGACCAGGCCACCGCCGCCCCGATGGATGTGCTTAAGGATATAAGCACTTCGTTGTGACTGGCGGTTAACAGGGCATGGTGGAAATCAAGATCACCCTTGCGCCCCGCTTCGGTCTCAAGGGTGTAACGCTCCATGCGCTCAAGGCCATCAGCCATAGCTGCAATCTGCTCTTCCGTTCGCCGCGTCGCCGCCAACCCCGCTGCCGCCGGTTCGGTAATCAGCCGCAACTCGAACAGGCCCTGAATGAAGCTTTCCGACGGTTCGGTTTCAAACATCCAGCCCAGAACATCGGGATCAAGAATATTCCAACGTGTGCGTTCGGTAACCCGCGTTCCGGCCTTGGGGCGGCTTTCGACCATGCCCTTGGCCGCCAGAATACGGATGGCTTCCCGATAGGCAGACCGCGAGATTTTCAGACTTTCGCTCGACTCGATTTCCGAAGGCAGAACCGTACCCGACGGATAGACGCCCTTCAGGATATCCACCGCCAGACGGTGCGCCAACGCGCCATGCAGACGTTCTGACTGACCCTCCGGTGCAAAGCCGCCCGCCAGTACGTGCGTATTCGATAGGTGCGGGTGATCGTCCATCACAGCCCCCCCGATCTGACTTCGGGCCAGCCGTCAGCGGTCCAGTGCAGTGCCTTTATGCGCAAAGTCGGACGTCCGCGATTCTCGCTGTCGTAGGCGTGATAGACAATATAGTCGCGGCCCTCATCGCGCAGGATATCCACATGCCCCGGCCCCTTGAAACGCCCCGACACATCCATGTCGGCATGGATAACTCTTCTGCCGCCACCTTCGGTCAGTTTACGCCCCTGATCATCGACATAGGGCCCCGTGACCTTACGCGCACGACCCACCACGGTGTAATAGCTTGACTCCAGGCCACGGCAACAAAAGTCATAAGATACAAACAGATAATAATAGCCATTCTGTTTGATAATCACCGGCGCCTCAACCGCCCCCGGTGGCGGACGGCGGGCAATATTGCGCCGCTTGCGCACCGAATGCTTCAGCTTACCCGTGGCCGGATCAGCCTCGGCCAATTGTATACCGCCCCAGAAACTGCCCCATGACAACCACTGACACCCGTCGCCATCAATAAACAGATGACTGTCTATAGCATTGAAGTGGTCTTCAGTAACAGAACGAAGCACAACACCTTCGTCTTTCCAGCTAAAAGCCGGATCATCTGTATTTAAGGTCGGTGTGGTAAGCATGGCAATGATGGACGTATTCTTACCGAACAGTGACAGCGAATAGTAAAGCCGGTAAATTCCGTCATGGAATTGTATGTCAGGCGCCCACGCGCCACGGGTCTCAGGCAGTTCCGTCTTAACCCAGTCCGGAAAAGCGGTCATCACTGCGCCTTTGAAATCCCAGTTAATCAGGTCTTTTGACGTGCGCCAGTGGATAAGCCCCGGCGCTTCACGCATTTGCGATGTGGAAAACAGATGGTAGAGACCGTCCGCCTTGATGATGGTCGGATCATGTACGGGCGACAGATTGCCTTTGAGTTCAGGGGGTACAGGCGCGATTGTTTCCGCCATCAGGCCGGTTGCGCTCGTCACGCCCGCAGCCATTGCGCTCTGGAGCATAAGCCTTCGGTTAAACATAGCATTTGTCCTTTGTTTTTGGCTTTTGCAGAAGTCGAAACAGCAAAGGAAAAGAAGGCGCTGCCGTCAGGGAATGAAACGGCAGCGCCAGTTTGCTCTTACATCGGAGGCAAGAACCCGGAAGTCACTAATTCAGACGCCAGCGCAGACCGAGTGACACGTGGCGTCCAACAATAAAGCCAAGGTGATTATGGGTTTTAGGCCCGCCAGACTCAGCAAATTTATAGTACTGATGGCTCATCTCATCCAAGATGTTTACGGCATCAAGCGACAGTGAAACCTTGTCATTGACGTCATAATTGAGTTGGAAGTCCAAACTGGCCTCGGGGCTTACCCAGATACCGAGTGGATTGGCAAAGTTACGGGCTTCGTTACGTGCAAGGAAATCTTCACGCCAGACATAGGATAGACGTGCACCAATCGGGCCACGTTCATAAGCGGCCGTGACGTTATAAGAGAAGTCCGACACACCAAAGAACGAGGAGTTATCCTGACCGATTAGTTCGCCTGTAGAGAAGTTGTAAAGCGGAATGTTCTGAGTTGAATCCAGCCAAGTCGCACTGGCTTGCACCCCTAGACCATCCAGAATTCCCGGCAGATAATCCGGGAAATAGGTCATGCCCAACTCCACACCCTCCAGTACGCCATCTGAGGCATTTAATGGCTGTGAGATGATGAAAGTATCGGTATTTTGACCTGAATTAAGGATCGTTCTGATGGAGACGCCCGGAACAACCAGCCCTTCGATTTCACGCTTGAAAGCCGTCAGGCTGACAACACTATCACGTGCAAAATACCACTCGACCCCCAGATCGGTATTCTTAGAGTGGGCAGCCGTAAGGTTTGGATTGCCTTGATCCCCCGTACCTAACCCAGTGTTCGTAATGATACCTCTAAGCGCTAGATTTGGATTCAAATCTACAAAGTCCGGCCTGCGAAGTGTTTCACCATAATTGTAACGCAAACGTACAGTGTCTGTCAGGTCATAACGCAACGTCAGACTTGGCATAACTTCACGCGTATTCACCGAAGCAGAGGAGATGTTCTTTGAAAGGCGATCAACGAACACCATATCCGTTTCAACCTTGACATAACGCAGGCCGAAATTGATCAGCAACGGGCGGCTGAAAACCTGCGGCTCCAGATCAGCCTGAAAATAGGCCGACGTTGTAACTTCTTGGACATCAAAATCGCGGTTATACGGGAAGTTTTCTTCCGTCACCAGCGAAGGCTTGATGGCTTGATAAGCGGTGCGGACAGTATCCGCATTATCAAACAACCACTTTGAATTAAATTGCACCCAAGACGTCGGCACATCAGCCCGTCCGTCAAAGACGCCAGTATTCGTCAAAATAGCTTCGTCCGGGAAAGAGCTTAGCAGGCGGCCTAGAGAGCCAATTATGTCCTGCTCTCTGTGATACTGAGTGGCACCACGATCATCATAGCGAACACCGAAAGATACTTTCTTCAGTATGCCTTCGTTTGCATCCCAATCACCATCAAGCGAAACAGTCAAAGCATCGCCCTTATGGCGGTCAGCATTGTCGAAGAAAGGCCCCGACGTCCATTGTGTTGCATCAGTCAGCACATTTGGTACGTTAGGATCAATAATTTGCCATGAAGGCAAATCGTCCTTCGCATTGAAATCAACGACAATATTTTGCCCCGCCCGTTCAGTCTGTACGGCGATGAAAGCATTCTCATAATCGCTCTTTTGATAAGCAATATCCCCGATGAGAGTAATACTGTCACCAATCCGCCACTTGCCATTCAAAGCCAGAATATGCGTATCGGTACTGCGTTGACGGAAATCCGCTGACTGGAAGCCGAAGACACTGTTGACCGTACGACTCTTGATGATGTTCGTGCCGGGGAACAAAGTGAACTCCGGATTTGCCCCTAATGCTCCCCACCAGTCCGCAAACGAGAAGTGCATTCGGTTATTG
>JBCEBX010000018.1:0-2526 GCA_039206455.1 Asticcacaulis sp. | reverse complement strand
CGGTTATTGTCATCATTGCGATACCCTTCATAGACATATTCAAGGGTATATTCGGCGCTCTCATTAGGACGCCACTGGAAGGCCGTATTTACAGCCGCCCGCTTGCGATCTCCATGCACATCTGTAACCGCCATAGCGTCACGAGCTAGGTAATAGGGGTACTGAGTGGTACCATCAACCAGTATGGTCGAGCCCTCCGCATAAGGCAAACCATGCTCCATACCCGGTTGCCACGGGGCGCGTGGGTTATCCGGCCAGAAACGCTCAAGCGGCACAAAACCAGCAGGCGGATTTTCCGTCATAAACGGCACCATGGCCCCGGCCATGGTATTCTGGTTGCGGAATTTATTGCGGTTATAGGAAATATTAAAGAGCGCACCAACCTCGCCTATACTCGTACTCCAACGGTTAGATACGAGTGCGGAAAGGTTAGGGTTATAACTGTCGGCCTGCTCGTTCCATGTGCCCCGGACAGCCGCCGTAGCCTGAAAACCACGAAAATTAAACGGACGGTGCGTTTGAACATCCACCTGCCCCGCAATACCGTGTTCCAATTGTTCAGCCGTACGGGTTTTATAAACATCAATACGGTTGATCAGATTGGCCGGAATATCCTGCAAGGCCTGCTGTCGACCGATCGTGGTAAACTTTATACGGCCATTCCAGGTCGTGGCAATATCCGGCAAGCCACGAATAGTGATGCCACCGGTTTCACCACCCAAACGCCCGGTGACCTGAATACCGGGGAGGCGTTGCAGGGCTTCGACAACGTTATTGTCCGGCAGCTTACCGATGTCTTCGGCGATAACCGAGTCAACAATTTGGGTCGAGCGTCGCTTGACGTCAACGGCCTTAGCCGCACTGGCGCGAACCCCGCGCACAACAACCACTTCGACATCTTCTTCGGCGACAGCGGCATCCTGCGCCGCAACCTGCGTCGCGCCCATCATCAACGATGAGGCGGCCACCGTCACCATCAAGGCATGAACGCTCACTTTACGGGCACAATGCGCCCCCGACCCTTTGGTTCTCATGAAATTATCTCCCTTTGATTTTCAATGCCCTTGTCTGGGCATTTAACTTATTATGGCAATAATTGTCGGACATAAGACACACTGTCAATATAGAATATGACAGACAAATTGAAATTTAACCGCATTTCAGAACAGGCGCGACATTCCGGCAACATATTATAATATATTGAATTTATTACATATTTTAAAATGAAAATCACACACAGACTTGCACGACCCAACCGCCCGTCTAATAATTGGTATGACCAATTAAAATCAACGCCGACTCAAACGTCATTGACAACACAGACTTGTCCGATAAATGCCCGTGCCGTCCACAAAATTATCGGGTCATGGCACGGGCCTTAGAAGAGGCCTTAAGCGCGCAGGCTAAACACATTCCAGCTTTGCGGCTTAAGGCTTGCCGTAAACTGTTGTCCGTCAATTTTAGCCGCCGGATGAGCCGCCGGACGGATGGCCTCCGCATCCTTCGTATTGACCACCTTGAGGTCGGTATGATGCAGCTCGGTCGCAGCCTCAAGCTTAAGCCCTGCGTCCAGACCACGCAGATCGACGCTCAGGTGCATATCCTCATCCGTTGAACGGTTAAGCGCAAAGACGGACACCGCGCCGGTCTCAGCGTCGAACACCGCCGCCGTCAAAAGGTGTGGAATCGCGCCTTGGGCCTTCGTCTCAAACGTAGTGGTATCGACCTTGAGGCGCAGCACTTCACCACGTCCGTATTTGGTGGCATCGGCAAAGGGATGGAAGATGGTCTGCCGCCAGGCTGGCCCGCCGGTTTCGGTCATGATCGGCCCGATGACATTGACCAGTTGCGCCAGACAGCCAGCCTTGAGGCGGTCGGCATTGTTCATCATGACAATCAGCGCCCCACCCAGCACCAACGCGTCCTCAAAATTATAGATTTCCTCAAGCAGCGGTGGCGCTTCGGGCCAGCCGGGCTTTTTCACATCGTCAGGGCCATGCGCCTTGTACCAGACATTCCATTCATCCAGCGACAGCATGATGCGCTTCTTTGAACGGCGCGTTGCAGCCACGGCATCGGCAATGGCCGCCACCTCCTTGATGAAGTAATCGAGCGCCTCGACCTCGGCAAAGAACTCTTTGATGTCGTTGCCGTCATTACGCATAGAATGGTGCAGGGAAATATAATCGACCTGATCAAAAAAGGTATCGAGCACCTCATATTCCCAGCGGGCATAGGTCGGCATCAGGCGTTGCGATGAGCCACAGGCCGTAAGCTCCACCGACGGATCGACCCATTTCATAACCTTGCCGGTTTCCTGCGCCAGGCGGCCATATTCGTGTGCCGTCTTAGCGCATATCTGCCAGGGCCCGTCCATCTCGTTACCCAGACACCAGAACTTGATGTTATGCGGCTCCTTGAAGCCATGCGAGATACGCAGATCAGAATAGTAGGTGCCGCCCGGATGGTTGCAGTACTCAAGGAAATGGCGCGCCTCATCCGGCCCCCGCGTCCCCAGATTGACAG